>CAYSAZ010000045.1:0-19645 GCA_964429065.1 uncultured Rhodobacterales bacterium | reverse complement strand
ACAAAAGGCCGCTTAAATGAGAACTTGGGGCGGAACGTAACCGCGACAGGTCCACCATAAGACTAGGACTACCTGTAGCAACACAAAATCATATACGAAGCTATATGGCAGCAACAAATATGTCCCAAGTGCAAACCAAGTTATCCAGTCACGCAGATCAAATTCTGCCCCACGCCATGCATGCACCAATAACCCAAACGTGAGCAGCGCTACGACAGAGTGCAGAGTATATGCTGCCCAAATTGGCAAACCCCAAAGACGCCCTTGCATGAAGGCAGTCGGGATAATGGTTTCTAAAAGTCCAGTCCAGGTTTCTAAAATAATGCGTTGTTCTTTGACCGTAATTTCGAAAAATTGCTGCCATGGCTCAAGCCCGTATCGCAGCGTCACACCCCCAATCATCACCGCAAATATCATGGTGCCACTTAGGATAACCCCATAGCGTTTTTGGCCAACGAGAAGCGGCAGAGCCAACACCCCAAGATGCGGTTTTATGGTTGCCAATGACCAGAAAATTCCCGCGGTAAGTCTTGCATTTGTATAACTTGCCTGAAGGGCAATAATCAGCAACGCTGAAATATAGTAACCGTTTTGGCCTGCTAAAATATTCCACACCCCAGCTGGTGACAGAAAAACCGCAAACATCCAAAACCAAGTTACATCAAGGCGTCTAAGCGCATAGCCAAGCATCAAAACTCCGCCCAAAGTCCAGGCGAAATACGCCAAGTAATATGGTAGTTTAGCCAAAGCTTCCACCACAGGAAACAAACTTGGCGGGTAAGACCAGTTATGGATAGGATAGTTTGGGCCAAGCCATTCACGCACAGAATCCAAGTATTGCGCAGTCTGAAAAAGAACCGCCATACGCCCCTCGCCAATCAGATTGCCCCCTAGATACATGTTAATGAAATCGCGACCAACTAAATGCCCGCTAAAGTCAAAACCACTGTGAAGGCTTATGTGATATGCCAGCAACATAAGGAAATACGCACCCGATATAAGTATGACGAATGCCTTAACGTATAATGGTGTGTGAGACTTCATGCGGTCATTTCTAATGAGTAAACCTATGTCCGACTATCACCCAAACCTTACCCAAAAGTCAAACCCATCTATCCGGCTTTGGTACTCGCCCCAACCATCCCCAACATTCCGGCGAGCGCGCACATGGCAATCGGGAACATTGTAAAGACACCGAATCCCAATCCCCAATACATACCAGCGGCAGATAACAGCATCAAGATTGCTCCGATATAGGGGCGTTGGTTAGACATGGCGCCACCAGCAATGGCAAGGATCGGCGCGATCAAGCCGATCATTTGCCAACGGCCGGCATGGGCTGATTCTTCAATTACATCAGCAACTTCGCCGTTGAACCAATCGGTAAAAACCACCCATCCGTAAACAAAAAATCCGACGATCATACCGACAATACCGCCGATAACTCCCAATACCATTGCTGCGTTTTTCATGTGTGCTCCCGATTGCATTTCAATCTATGTAGGGGTTGGGTCGCCAGAATTCCAGTCGCAGGTGTCAAATTGAGACCAAACAGCCCCAGCTGTGCCGCATAATTTAGAATTTCGTCCTTATTTTACATATTCGAACACCTAAAATCTCGATTTTGCACTTAACTACTAACCTAGGTTAGTAGTTAACCCACCAGACTGCAAAACATCATTATAACTACAAAAACACGGTTATAACAGTTGAAAGTTATAGTAGTACAGCAGTATATAGACCCGATTTCGGCAGCTATCTATCGCGTGAACTACCCTTACAAAATTATCGCCTCCAGAACCTCAGGTTCAATCACGTCCACGCCTGTCAGCTCGGCTTTCATCGCATCGGCAGATTGTTCTAACAGAGGGAAAGTGCGGTAATGACACGGGATCACCGTTTTGAAATCAAAGAACTTTTTTGCAGCGTAAGCCGCACGCTTCATATCCATTGTAAAATGCCCGCCAGCGCAAAGAATGCCAATATCAGGTGCATGAAGTTCCTGCATCAGCTGCATGTCCATGCAAATGTCGGTATCCCCCGAAAAATATACGGTTTTACCTTCGCTTGCGATAATAAATCCCGCCTCAGATCCGGCATATATCGGACCGTTATCAGAATAAATCGAGGAACTATGGACCGCGTTTACCATCGTCACTGCCACATCTCCCAGATGCACCGTGCCACCTTTGTTAAAGCCGATGGTGCTAATATCATGTGCAGCTTCCCACCAGTTCACAAGGTCATAGATGCCGACAATCGGGATCGAAAGCTCTTTGGAAATCGCTAGCGCGTCGCCCGTGTGATCACCGTGCCCGTGGCTGATCAAGATATGCGTGGCACCATTGATTGCGGCGTCCCGGCGGTTCTCGGGAAACATTGGATTTCCGCTCAACCACGGATCAACCAACAACACCTGATCTGCGATTTCGATGCGAAAGCCTGAATGCCCCAGCCATATGATTTTCATGATATCCCCCGGTTTGGTTTATGCAATCCTATCTCAAAACATCTGTAGGTTTCAAGCATCCCATACTTGCGCCCCGCGCGCGGCCCCGTTAAACGCTGTTGAACGAAGTATGCTCAGGAATGGACCCCATGTCGATTGATAAAGAAACCGCACGCAAGGTTGCCTATCTGGCTCGCATCGAAGTTGCCGAGGCGGCGCTGGAGCCGCTGGCAGGTGCGCTTAGCAATATTTTGAGCTTCATGGAGCAGCTTAACGAGGTTGATATAACCGGTGTGGAGCCGATGACCTCGGTCACGCCAATGGACCTTAAAAAACGTGCCGATGTTGTGACAGATGGCGGGTATCCTGATAAAATTCTCGCCAATGCGCCCGACACCCGTGAGGGGTTTTTTGCCGTACCCAAAGTGGTGGAGTAGACCATGACTGATCTCTCAAAAATGACAATTGCCAGTGCCCGTGATGCCATGCGCGCCGGAGATTTCACAGCAAAAGAGCTGACGCAAAACTATCTGGATGCAATGAATACGGCAGATCGCCTGAATGTATATTCGACGAAAACACCGGAAAAAGCCTTGGCACAAGCCGCCGCTGCCGACGTGCGTATCACTGCAGGGGATGCACCAGACATGTGCGGTATCCCGTTGGGGATCAAGGATTTATTTTGCACGCAGGACATCCAAACGCAAGCGGGCAGTCATATTCTGGATGGCTTTAAACCAAAATACGAAAGCACAATCACCACGCAGCTTTGGGACCGCGGTGCGGTGATGCTGGGCAAGATGAACATGGATGAATTCGCCATGGGATCGTCAAATGAGACATCTTATTATGGCCCCGCCATTAGCCCGTGGCGACGCGGTAATGACAGCGCCGATTTAACCCCGGGGGGATCTTCAGGTGGATCTGCTGCGGCGGTCGCGGCAGATTTATGTCTGGGTGCAACAGGTACCGATACAGGTGGTTCCATCCGTCAACCTGCCGCATTTAGCGGCATTGTCGGGATAAAACCCACCTACGGGCGGTGCTCGCGTTGGGGTGTTGTGGCCTTTGCCAGCTCGCTCGATCAGGCCGGACCCATGGTTAAAACCGTGCGCGACAGTGCCATTATGCTAGAGGCCATGTGCGGCCATGACCCCAAGGATTCGACCTCTGCCGACATGGCTGTTCCCAATTTCGAGGCCGCATTATCAGGTGATATCCGTGGCAAAAAAATCGGTATCCCCAAAGAATACCGCATGGATGGCATGCCCGATGAGATCGAGGCTCTTTGGGCCAAAGGTGCTGCAATGCTAAAAGACGCCGGAGGCGAAATTATCGATATCTCGCTGCCGCACACCAAATACGCCCTGCCCGCCTATTACGTGATTGCGCCAGCCGAAGCCTCGTCTAATCTGTCGCGCTATGACGGCGTCAAATATGGCCACCGTGCCAAGATCATTGCCGGCGAAGGCATTGATGAAATGTATATGCGCACCCGCGCCGAGGGCTTTGGTGACGAGGTCCAGCGCCGTGTGATGATCGGTGCCTATGTGCTTTCGGCGGGGTTTTACGATGCGTATTATATTCGTGCCCAAAAGGTTCGCACCCTGATAAAACAGGATTTTGAGGCGGTTTTTGCTCAGGGAATCGACCAAATTCTAACCCCGACCACCCCCAGCGCCGCTTTTGGTATTGGCGAAATGGCTGATGCCGATCCGATCAAGATGTACCTTAATGATATATTTACGGTAACGGTCAATCTTGCAGGATTACCGGGCATTTCGATACCTGCGGGGCTGGATGCACAAAGCCTGCCGCTAGGTTTACAACTGATCGGGCGCCCTTGGGATGAGGGGGATATGCTAAATACCGCCTATGTGTTGGAACGGGCTAGCAGTTTCGGGGCAAAACCTGCTAAATGGTGGTAAGTTTATGATTTTGGAGAGAAAAATGTTTCGGAATATCTTTGGGATAGTGATTATCGTCGTAACAATCAGCGGCTGCAACAAAACAGAGCCAGTAGGCGGGCGCGGATATTTTGACGCCCCGCTTCCAGTTGAGCAACCCATGATTATTGTGCCGTCTACGCCCAAGCCAACAGAAACCGGGGATATGACCCAAGGGCTGGCTGCGGCTGTCGAAACCGCCTTGGCCAATGCCCAGACGCCTTTGGAAACGCCGACTACTTCACCGGCGCTCACGCCTGAACCGATTGAAACCAGCAACACCATCAATACCGATGATGGCAGACTGGATTTGAATGTCACCTCGCTTGACCAGCAAATCATCGAACGTAATGAAGCCGCACGCATTCTGTCTGAAGCCCGCGCCAAGCTGGTTATCATCGAACCTGGCGTGCTGCCCGAAGTCGTCGCGGGCGTTAATATTGCCTATTATGCCCGCCAGACCAGCAACCAGGTTGGTGAACGGCTCTATCGTCGCCCGGTCATAAAGGCGCGGTTTTCAAACACAGAATGTCGGAAATTCGGCACGCCAGACGACGCACAACGGTATTTTCTGGCCAATGACGGCCCACAAAAAGACCCGTTAAACCTTGATCCTGATGGCGATGGTTTTGCCTGCAAATGGTCCCCTGCGGCATTCAGGGCATTGCAATAACAAAAAGCCCCGGAATTTCGGGGCTTTCATTTTGCATAAACTTGGAATCATTCAAATCTTAAGATTACCAGCGCTTTCGCGGCCATCACGACCTTCAACCATTTCGTATTCAATCGGTTGATCATCCTGTAAACTTTGCAGCCCGGCTTCCTGAAGCGCGGTGATGTGGACAAACACGTCCTTGCCGCCGTCCTCAGGCTGAATAAAACCAAATCCTTTATCTGGATTAAACCACTTAACTGTTCCCTTTGCCATTTCTGACGTTCCTTCCCATGTATCACCCAAGCGACTTGCCGGGCCTTAACAGGCATACGCATAGCAGAAGTTTGCGAAACGAGCAAATTTGGATAAATAACCCGGTTGAGACACATGGAATTTCTTGAAATCACGGGGTAAATATGCCTTTGTTCAAAGGACCAATAACATGAGGTGAAACACATGGCTGACCTATTTACGATCGCAAACCTTGGCAACCTTGGGGTTCTGATCTTCCTGCAAGCGGTGCTTGGGTTCGATAATCTTCTGTATATCTCTATCGAGAGCCGCCGCGCGCCCGAGGCTGATCAGGCAAAGGTCCGTAAATGGGGCATCCTGATTGCCATCGCTTTGCGGGTGATTTTGTTATTTGTGATGATACAGTTGATTGACGCCCTCAAAACCCCGTTCTTTGAGATTCACTGGAAGGGGGTGCTGGAAGGCAGCTTTAATTTCTCGGTTCTGGTGTTTTTATTTGGCGGAGCCTTTATCATGTATACGGCCGTTAAAGAAATCGGGCATCTTATGTCCATTGAACATCTGGAACAGGACCCCGAACATAAAAAGCAAAAATCAACAGCACAAATCATTGCAATAATCGTGTTTATGAACCTGATTTTCAGCTTTGATTCCATTCTTTCTGCTCTTGCCATTACGGATGTTTTCGTCGTGCTTGCCATTGCAATTATTGTGTCTGGCGTGGCGATGCTGGTGCTGGCGGACGGGGTGTCAGAATTCATCAAAAAGAACCGCATGTATGAAGTTTTGGGCCTGTTTGTGCTGCTGATCGTCGGCATTGTGCTTTTGGGCGAAGGCGGCCATGAGGCGCATCTGAAATTCTTTGGACATGCCGTAGAACCCATGTCCAAATCGACCTTCTATTTCTCGATTGTGGTGCTGTTTATCGTCCAGTCTATCCAGACCCGTTATCAGAAAAAACTGGCCCATGAGCGCGCGTTTGAACAGGCCGACAACAAGAAAGCCTATGCAGAATTCACCGGCGTATAACAGGTATTTTGCCGGTTTCACTGGAAAGCAGGCACAAGAATTAATATATTCTTATCTAACGCATAATGCAGGAGAGACGATTGTCAGCTAAACTATTGCAATGGATGGCATTTTTCGTGCTTATCGCTATGATTTGGACCGTTGCTGCGGGATCCTTTGGCGCAGGAATGGGCATATGAGCCAACGATACGGTGGAAAGTTCAGCCAAGCTAACGCCACGTCAGGTAATGGTTTTCGCCACCGTCGCGTCGCCAAAACCTACCTGCGGGCCAACCTGTTGTTTTTCGCCCCCCTGCCCTTGTTATTCAGCGGCATCGCAGAGCTGCGCGCCGGGGATGCCATGGGCATGATTGGCGAGTTAGGGGCGCTCGGATTGCTATTGTTATCGCCCTGGCTGCTGCGTGAAGGACTGAAAGCCGAGGACGAATACGCCTTGCGCAAAGTCGCGCACCCACCAGCAATTCCGCGCAAGCTTTTTGCTGCCGTTCTGTCAGGCGCCGGTGTATTGCTTGCCGCATGGCTTGGCTGGGGGCAGCCGTTATTTTCCAGCCTTGCCTTTGGTATCATTGCCAGTGGCGCCCATCTGTTTGCCTTTGGCCTTGATCCCATGCGCAAAAAGGGCATGGAAGGCATTAACGCCTTTGACGCAGAGCGCGCGGCCAAGGCCATCGAAAAGGCTGAGCAAACCCTTGTCGAAATCCACGCCGCGGCGATCCGTTTCAAGGATCGAATGCTTGAAAACCGCGTTGAACAATTGGCCGCCAGCGTGCGCGACATGCTGCGCATCGTTGAGCAAGACCCCCGCGATTTAACCCGTGCCCGCAAGTTTCTGGGTGTTTATCTGACGGGGGCACGTGATGCGACGATCAAATATGCCGACCTCAATGCCCGCGGCCAAGCCGTTGAGGCACGCGCAGAATACGTGGCCCTGATTGATGATTTAGAAACCAGTTTTAACACGCAACGCGAGATGCTTTTGTTGGATGACCGGGATGATCTCGACATCGAAATAGACGTTCTGCGCGACCGCCTGAAACAAGAAGGGCTAAGCGCCCGCTAACGAGGAGACAGACATGTCAGAAGATATCAGAGCCAGGGCCGAAACCAGCCTGAAAGAGGTCAAAGCGGTTACCGCTACCTTGCTGCCCGAACCCAAAGGTGAGCTGATCGTGGTCGATAAAGCCACGACTGAAGAGAAAGCCGCGATCGATAAACGCATGGGCGAACTGGACATGGGCGACACCCAATCCATCATCCGTTTCGGGTCCGGTGCACAGGCTGAATTGCAAGTTATCAGCCAGGAAATGTTATCCGGCGTGCGCAACAAGGATGTCGGCCCGGCCGGTAACAGCCTGCGCGAAATGGTCAGCTCCATTCGTGGATTTTCGGTCGACGAACTCGACCCGAACCGCAAGCAAAGCTGGTGGGAACGCCTGATTGGGCGCACAAAACCCATGGCGATGTTCATGGCCAAATATGAAGGCGTGCAGGGCCAGATCGATAATATCACCGACGAATTGCTGAGCCATGAGACGATTTTGCTCAAGGATATAAAATCGCTCGACAAGCTCTATGAAAAAACCTTGGAATTTTACGACGAGCTGGCGCTTTATATCGCAGCTGGCGAAGAAAAGATCCGCCTGTTGGATACGGTTGATATTCCGGCCATGGAAAAAATCGTAACCGACGCGCCCGAAGGTGACGGGGTGATTTTGGCACAAGAACTGCGGGATTTGCGCGCCGCGCGTGACGATCTGGAACGCCGGGTGCATGATCTGAAACTGACGCGTCAGGTTACCATGCAATCCCTGCCTTCTATTCGTCTGGTGCAGGAAAATGACAAATCTCTGGTCACAAAAATCAACTCGACGCTTGTGAACACCGTACCGCTTTGGGAAACCCAACTGGCACAAGCCGTGACCATCCACCGTTCTCGCGAAGCCGCCGAAGTCGTGCACGATGCCAATGATCTGACCAACGAGTTGCTGACCTCAAACGCCAGTAACCTAAAACAGGCCAACAAAGTTATCCGCGAAGAAATGGAGCGCGGCGTCTTTGACATCGAGGCGATCAAAAAGGCCAATGCCGACCTGATCGAAACCATCGAGGACAGCCTGCGCATCGCCGATGAGGGCAAAGCCAAACGCGCCGAAGCTGAAAAAGAGCTACAGGTGATGGAATCCGAACTTAAAACCACCCTCGCCGCCGCCACCGCCAAAGCCACCGGCACCGGCGCCGATGTTGGCGAAAGCGTTAGCTAAAACCTTACGGCCCGCACCCGCGCGGGCCGTACACACCGGCACTATAAGAGGTAACCCATGGGTATTTTTGACTTTCTAACTGGCAGTTGTGAAATATGATTTCCGACTTGCTAAAACCAGAAACATTCGATTTTGTCGCTAAGTTTTTCCTCGCAGGTTACATCCTTATTATTATGCGATCTAGATTTGTCGTTGGTGAACGGCCCAATGCTACGCAAGTAGTAGCTGAGGCAGTTATTCTCAGTTTAATCAACCAATTAATATTTCAAAGCCTCAGTCAACTGTTTATCTGGGCTGTCCCTATTCAATGGTATGAATGGATGTGGGTAAGGCTTCCTTTTTACAGTGAGGTTGTATTTCTCCCGCTATTATTGGGTTTATTAGTCGGTACAAACCTATCCAAAGGGTGGAAGGACGCTATTTTCAGGCGGCTAACTATGCCTATCACAAGCCCAATTCAAAGAGCACATGATTTTGCTTTTGGATACCAGCGCGAACCATGCCTCGTAATCGTTACTTTCGAAGATGGAACAACCATTCGAGGCTATTTTGGTGAAGAATCTCTGGCAGCAAGTGACCCCAGACGTAGCGATTTGTATTTAGAACGCCTATATATAGTAGACGAAGAAGATCAATGGATCGAAACTAGCCCAAATAGATCTGCTTTGTTGCGTTTAAGTGATGTACGCTCAATCGAGTTTTTAGATCAACTTACAAATGATGACACTCAAAGAGGAGATGAAAATGCCTAGATCACCGCGAACATTATTAGTCGAAGGCTATCAGGCCAAACCACACAGAAAACCTGTAGGGAATGGCTATCAGCCAAAACCTACTACAACATCGGCACCATCCACGACTCCGCCAAAGTTACCCAAAACCCCTTCAGCAGTGCAAAAACCAACAAATAGGTAAGGAGACATCCATGGGTATTTTTGACTTTCTAACTGGCGAATTTATTGACGTCATTCACCACACTGATAACACCAACGACACGCTGGTGTGGCGTTTTGAACGTGAAGGACACGCGATTAAATACGGCGCCAAGCTGACCGTGCGTGAAGGCCAGTCGGCGGTATTTATCCATGAGGGCCAACTGGCGGATGTGTTTACGCCCGGGCTTTACATGCTGGAAACCAACAATATGCCGTTGCTGACCACTTTGCAGCACTGGGATCATGGCTTTAAAAGCCCGTTTAAATCTGAGATTTATTTCGTCAACACCACCCGTTTTCAGGACCTCAAATGGGGCACGAAAAACCCCATCATGGTGCGTGATCCGGAATTTGGCCCCGTGCGTCTGCGCGCCTATGGCACCTATACGATCCGCGTGTCGGATCCGGCGGTATTTTTGCGTGAAATCGTTGGTACGGACGGCGAATTCACTACCGATGAGATCAGTTTCCAGCTGCGCAATATCATCGTTGCCCGGTTTTCTGCCGCCATTGCATCAAGTGGTATTCCAGTGCTGGATATGGCCGCAAACACCATAGATATGGGCAAGCTTATCGCAGCCAAAGTCAGCCCGGAGTTGGCTGAATTTGGCATTGAAATGCCCGCGTTTTACATCGAAAATATCTCTTTGCCGGAATCGGTCGAGGCAGCGATGGACAAACGCACCTCTATGGGGGTTATCGGCGACTTGGCGCGCTACACCCAGTTTTCCGCAGCCGAGGCTATGACCGCAGCGGCCCAAAATCCTGCGGGCGGAGGTATGGGCGCAGGTCTCGGGATGGGCATGGGCATGGCGATGGCCGGGCAGATGGCCCAAGGGTTTGCCCAGCCCCAAACGGCCCCTGTCGCCCCGCCACCACCACCGCCTGCCGAGACTCTGTGGCATATTGCAAAAGACGGTGAAACCAGTGGCCCGTTTTCGCGTGCATCCCTTGGGCGTCGTATTCATGACGGCACATTCGGGCGCGACACTCTGGTCTGGAGCGCCGGGCAAGACGGCTGGCACAAGGCCAATGACATTCCGGCGCTGGCACAGCTGTTTACCGTAATGCCGCCCCCCCCACCAAGCGCGTAAGGGCCTGTCATGACGGCCAGCGACGAGCATCGTTTCCCCTGCACCGTGTGTGGGGCCGACTTGCGGTTTGACCCCGACAACGGGTCGCTGAGCTGTGATCACTGTGGCGCGGTTGAAAAGATCACCGCCAACCCGTGGCGCGCAGGGGCCATGCAGGAACAGGATTTCAAACGCGCACTTGCCGCCAACCTCCCCGAGACCGAAATGGAGGTTTTGCGCATCACGAAATGTGAAAATTGCGGGGCCGAGGTCGAATTTCATGCGCATGACCACGCCACCGAATGTCCTTTTTGTGCAACGCCCGTAGTTATCGGCACCGGCACCAGCCGCCACATAAAACCGCGCGGCGTCCTGCCCTTTTTTCTGTCGGAAAATCAGGGGCGCGTGGCTATGAATGACTGGCTTGGCGCTTTGTGGTTCGCGCCAAACGGCCTTAAGGCATACGCACGCGCCGGGCGCAAAATGCAAGGCATCTACGTGCCCTACTGGACCTATGATGCGGATACCAAAAGCCGCTATAAAGGCCAGCGCGGCACCATATACTATGTCACGCAAACCTATGTGTCCGACGGGAAAACCAAAACCCGTCAGGTGCAAAAAATTCGCTGGAATAATGTATCAGGGCGGGTGGCCAGGTTTTTTGATGATGTTCTGGTGCTTGGCTCAACCAGCCTGCCCAAGAAATATACCGATGCTCTGGCCCCATGGGATTTATCGGCGCTGGAGCCGTATAACGCTGAATATCTGGCCGGCTTTCGCGCCGAAGGGTATTCGGTCGATCTGGAAACCGGCTATGTTGAAGCCCGCGAGATCATGGACCGACGTATTGTGCGGGATGTGAAATTTGATATTGGCGGCGATCGTCAGCGCATCGATGATCTGGAAACGACGGTCCGCGATGTGACGTTCAAACACATCTTGCTGCCTATCTGGCTGGCGGCCTATAAATATCGCGGCAAGACCTACCGTTTTGTGGTTAACGCCCAAAGCGGCGCGGTTAAAGGCGCGCGGCCCTATTCCATCATCAAGATTGTAATGGCGTCAATAGCCGCTGCAATACTCGCAACGGCTATCGGCTATATTTTTTACACAACACAATAGTTACTACACTCGGTACTATCTACAAAAACGAACCGTTCTATAACAATTACTACTTATACACTGCACTCGTTACAAAATCACTACTGTAAACACATTTAATTACCACGAACTTTTACACACCAAACACCCCTACGGTGCGAACAGGTACAAACTGGTAACTATACATCCGAGGAACTATGTCCCTGTCCGCATGTTTGTTATCGTGGGCAAATAAGGCGTAGCTGAGGCGGCAATCAGGTATATTCAAGAATTCTATCTACTGAATGTGTTCGTGCCCGGGCAACCTAGGCGCAATCGTGGCAAACTGCGTCAAAATCACGGTTTTGCCCAATTGGTAAATATTTTCAACACATAAGGCGCGAGAAATGTCGCTCGCGCCTTATTGATTCTATATGCAAGCGTTTATTTGGCTGTGATACGCCCATCCAGATAGGGGATGTAATCACCATTTGCTGACATATATTCAGCCACCACATCCTCAAGACTTGGCCCATAATCATAGGCATTTATCGCCTCGTTGGCGAAGATTTTATACCCATCACCACCAGAACGTACGTAGTTGTTGGTTACAACGCCGTATAGAGCATCAGGATCAATCGGCACCCAGGCCGCGCCGTCTTGCACCATGACATCCGAGATACGCCCCTCGCCCGCAGTCACAGAGACATCAAACGTATAGCGCAGCCCTGAAACCTGTGCAAAACGCCCAGCGCTGTCTTCTAGCTGGCTAACCCCGTTTTCAAGTGCGACAATAACCCCGGCCCCGGAGATCTGGAACGTGGCCAGCGAGTTTTGGAACGGCAGGACCGTAAGAACCTCACCCATAGTGACCTCACCGGCGTCAATGCTGGCCCTGATACCGCCACCGTTTTGGATGGCGATGGTGACGCCCTGATCGGCCACACGATCCAGCATCGCATCCGCGATCAGATTGCCCATCTGGCATTCCACGACCCGGCAATTGGCCCGGTCCCCGTCAATAGCCGCAGATGTGCTTGCCACGATTTTACTGCGGATCGCCTCAAGCGGCGCGGCGGCCTCTGCGATACGGGCCACAGTGGCCGCATCCTCGGTGATCTCAGCATCCATGGAGATCGGCTCACCGGTGGCGGATAGCACATTGCCGTCGTCATCAAAGACCACGTTCAATTCCCCAAGAAATTTACCATA
This sequence comes from uncultured Rhodobacterales bacterium, assembly GCA_964429065.1. Lineage (GTDB taxonomy): Bacteria > Pseudomonadota > Alphaproteobacteria > Rhodobacterales > Rhodobacteraceae > NORP23. The sequence goes on along the minus strand of CAYSAZ010000045.1, from coordinate 6,753 downwards.
AGCATAGGCCTGCACGATCGCAGTATCCCCAATCATCGTCGGGTATGGACCAGCGGCACGATCCGAAACGTTAGAGAGATAGGTATTGGTATGCCCGCCAACGATCACATCAACGCCCGTAGTTTCAGCCGCCACACGTTGATCAACGCTGTATCCCGAATGCGACAAAACGATGATTTTATTAACACCCTCGGCGGTCAGTTTATCAACCTCATGCTGGACCGCGCCCACAGGATCTGTGAACACCACGTTTTTGCCGGGGCTTGCCAGCTCATCGGTGTCTTGCGGGGTCAGGCCAATCAGACCGATTTTTTGCCCGCCGACCTCGATCACTGTGGATTTTTGCAACTTGCCCGCCAACAATGGCTCGCCCGAAACATCTGCGTTTGACATCAGGATTGGAAAGTCAATTGCATCCATAAAGCCTCGCAGAACCTCGGGGCCGTCATCGAACTCATGGTTGCCGACAGTCATGCCGTCATAACCAAGATTGTTCATCATCTCAGCGGCCAGTTTACCCTTGTAATACGTGTAAAACAGTGTGCCCTGAAACTGATCACCCCCCGATACAAGGATCGAATTTTCAGCCCGTGCCCGGGCGGCCTCAACAGCGGTTATCAAACGCGCGGTGCCGCCAAAACACTTGCCCTCACCGTTGTCCTCAGCCGAGCAAGGTGAATCGTATTTGCTGATCGGCTCAAAGCGCGCATGAAAGTCATTCGTGTGCAGTACGGTAAGGTTAAAATCGGCGAGCGCTCCGGTCGCACAAAGCGCCAATGCAGATACAGCCAGAAGTAGACGAGATGTTTTCATGATTCCCTCCAAATGAAATACATCTGTATTAAACAACACATCCAACTATTGCGCAAATATCTATTACCCAAGCGTGACATGTACGCAATTATCGCCGTAACCGTATCTATCGCCATAGAATACATCTAATGATTGGATATAAATTGGTATTGTTAAGGTATTGACTTATGTGAATGCCTGTGCGATTTTCTGGCATAGTTATAACTGTTTTAGAGAATTATCGGACAGCCATAATTCTCATACCGAGGAGTATTTATGCTGAAAAATTTTCTAATTGCTGCCGTTATATCTGTTGGATTATCCGGCTCATTCGCACAGGCTGAAACTTGCGGTGGAGATTACACCGTAAAATCTGGTGACAGCCTATCTAAAATCGCAAAAAGACTATATAGCAATGCCGACATGTGGTCTGCTATCTACAATAGTAATCAAGGGGTTATAGGCTCATCGCCAAGCCATATCCAAGTGGGTATGAAACTGAGTTTAACCTGTATCAACGGACGCCCAACAAGTTTGGATGGCGGGATTGATATGGCCAAAATACAGCAAGGGGAAGCGCTTGAAATAACCCCCGGTACGGCCGCTAACCGCCAAATAATCAGTTTCTTGATGGCAGATGATTACAAACCGTTTATGGATCGCGCTTTACCAAATGGTGGTCTGCTGACGGATGTTGTAAACAAAGCAATGTTAAGTGTTAAATCTGAGGATGAATTCGGGTTTTTCTGGATAAATGACAATGACGCACATCTGGAGCCACTTTTGTCCAATGCATTTTTGGACCTTGGCGTTGGCTGGTTTCAACCAGATTGCGACGCAAATCCAGATGCGTACCGCTGCGAAAACTTCTACTTCTCAGATTCTACTTTCGAAGTGCTGATCTTACTTTTTGTAGATAAAGACAAGCCGTTCACCTTTGCCCAAGACTCTGACATTATCGGTAAAACCTTGTGTCGCCCATCGGGGTATTTCACCCATGATCTTGATAAAAACGGCCGTAACTGGCTGGTCGATAACAAGATCACTCTGGAAAGCCCCACGACCGTTAAGGGCTGTTTTGATATGCTTATGGCAGGAAAAGTTGATGCCGTTGCAATCAACGAATTCACCGGGCGCGAAGCTTTGAAAGACCTTGACCTCAAAGATCGGGTCGCAATCATTGACACACGTCCGCTCTCGATCGAAGGGCAACTTGTGATCGTGCACAAATCTCATCCACGGGGTCAAGAATTGCTGGCAATTCTCAACGAGGGCATTCGTAACATCAAAGCATCGGGGGAATATCAGAGCATCATCGATGCGCATATGTCCCGTGTCTGGGCCGACTTTTAAGGTCAGATGTAAGGAGTTAAATCATGAAACCTATATGGGTTTCTGCACTGACATTGGCCGCAAGCATTTTTGCGGCCAATGCAGTATCAGCAGAATGTAACGTAACATACACGGTGAAGGCCGGGGACACGCTTACCTCAATCGCGCAGGATAAGTACGGGGATACGCAAAAATGGCCGCTGATATACTATAGCAACCAAAAGGCCCTGCCCGGCGCCAACCTTGACGTAACAGCAGGCATGACACTGCATATTCCCTGCTCGTTTGAGGAATTAGCGCCGGATAAGACCCCGTTGCGCAGTGCTGATGCCGATATTAAATTTCTGACCGGGGGCAACATCGCGCCCATTTCAGATCGGGATTGGCCCGGGCAAGGTATTGTAACCGAGCTGATCAACGCCATAATGGAAGACACTCCATCCCCGGTTTCCTACAGCATCACATGGGATGATGACACCTCCGCACACCAATCTCAGCTGGACGCTAAGGAATTTGACATGGGCTTCCCATGGTTCCGGCCCGATTGCGAGGGGGATCCTGATGATACCATGTGTCAGAACTTTCACTTTTCAGACCCGCTAATCAAAGTTCTGGTCGTGCTTTATACACGCAACGGGTCCAACAATGCCAACACAGGTATTCTGGGTAAAACCCTGTGTCGCCCCAGCGGTTATCCGGTGCATTTTCTGGATCGTACAGGGCGGGAATGGTTGAAAACCAAACAGGTAAGCCTGGTTTTTGCCGACACCCCGAATGCCTGTTTCGATTTGCTGATGCAAGACAAGGTTGATGCAGTGGTGCTCAACTCTTTGCTTGGCGCGCAAATAGTGCATACGATGGGGTTAGGCAGTCAGGTCAGCCCGTTCAGCAGCCCTATTTCCGAGGAAACCCTGCACATCGTTATTTCCAAAAGACACTGGCGCGGGACAACCCATCTTTATCGGATTAACGCCGGAATTGCGGCAATCAAAAAATCCGGTCGTTATAACCAGATCATTTTGCGGCATCTTAGTATCATGGAAAACTTGCTAAAGAATTAGGCCAGCCCTAAGGTCATGGCGCTCCAAACAATGAGGAATACCATGACCACACCACTGTCCAACGCGCAAACCCGCGACCTCGAAGCTTTGCTGCACCCCTACGCCAACACGCCCCTGTTGCGCGAAACCGGCGTGCAGATCATCACGCGCGGCGAAGGTGTGCGGGTGTTTGATGACACCGGGCGCAGCTATATTGAGGGGATGGCCGGCCTGTGGTGCGCGGGGCTTGGGTTTAGCGATGCTGAGCTGGTCGATGCCGCCAAAGAACAGATGAGCCGCCTGCCCTATTACCACTTGTTTGGCAACAAAAGCCATGAGCCAGCGGTAGAACTGGCCGAAAAAATCAAGGGATTAGCGCCGGATATGGCGCGGGTATTTTATCAATCCTCGGGTTCTGAGGCGAATGAAACCCAAGTAAAACTGATCTGGTATTATAACAATGCTCTGGGGCGGGCTGAGAAAAAGAAAATCATCAGCCGCAAAAAGGGTTATCACGGGGTGACGATCGTGTCGGCCTCGATGACTGGCCTGCCCTATAACCATCTCGATTTCGACCTGCCCGTAGACCGAATTTTGCACGCTGGTACGCCGCATTTCTGGAAAGAGGCGCAGGAAGGTGAAAGCGAGGCGGAGTACACCACACGTCTGGCCGCTGAACTGGAGGCACAGATCATTCTGGAAGGCCCCGAAACCGTCGCCGCCTTTATCGCCGAGCCAGTGATGGGCGCAGGCGGTGTGATTGTCCCGCCAGAGGGGTATTTCGCGGCTATTCAGCCAGTATTGGAAAAATACGATATCCTGCTGATTTCAGACGAAGTTATCACCGGTTTTGGGCGCACAGGCGCATGGTTCGGGGCAGAAACTCTGGGCATGAAACCGACCTCGATGTCGATGGCCAAACAGTTGACGGCGGGGTACGCGCCGCTGTCTGCCGTGGCTATCAATCAAGACATGGCAGATGTGATCGAGGCGCATTCCGGCAAGCTTGGCGTGCTAGGCCACGGGTTCACCTATGGCGGCCACCCAATGGGCTGTGCAGTCGGTGTGAAAGCCTTGGAGATTTACCAACGTCGAAATATTGTCAAGCATGTTCAAGATATTAGCCCGATATTCAAGGACCATATGGAACGGCTGGCAGAACACCCTCTGGTGGGCGAGCAGCGTTCGCTTGGTCTGATGGGGGCGCTGGAAATGGTGCCAAATACCTCGACTAAAGCCTTTGCCACGCCGGGTAAAATGGGCGCAAAACTGGCCGCAGAACTACTGTCACGCGGCGTCATTGTGCGCGCCGTCGTTGACAGCATCGTCATGTGCCCGCCGATGGTGATCACCATTGACGAAATCAACGAGATGTTCGCCCCCATGGAAGCCGCCCTTGATGCGACGGCCGTGTGGGCCAAGGCTGAAGGGTTGACCAACTAGGGATCTTGCGCCATGCACCCCGCATGATGATCTACAAAATATTTCGCGCCCACGAATGGGCTGCCTTTGAGCAGGCCGGGCAAACTGCCGGAGCACCCGTTGATTTGGCTGACGGATTCGTGCATTTTTCCACGGAAAAACAGCTGGCAGAGACCGTTTCCAAACATTTTGACAATGAAGCGGGGTTAAAGATTTTGGCGCTTGATCCAGCGGCTCTGGGGGATGCGTTGAAATGGGAACCCTCGCGTGGTGGCGATTTGTTTCCCCATCTTTATCGCCCCTTGCACATAAATGATATAATCTGGTCCAAACCTCTGCCTTTGGGGCCAGAAGGGCATATTTTTCCGGCAGGTGTTTTGTGAAAAACCTGTTGCAAAAACTTGGCCTGCCGGCCCTGCATCTTTTGGACCCCGAGGTCGCGCATGGGATGGGGATCAAAGCGTTGAAAATGGGGCTGACCCCGACACCGGGCGTGTTTACAACCCCGCGCCTTACAAGCAAACTGGCCGGGATGACATTGCCAAACCCAATTGGGCTGGCCGCAGGGTTTGACAAAAATGCTGAAGCAATCGCGCCATTACTGCAATCCGGGTTTGGCTTTATCGAGGTAGGGGCCGCCACCCCGCGCCCACAACCCGGCAATCCCAAACCCCGGCTGTTTCGCCTAAGCGCCGACGATGCTGTGATCAACCGTTTTGGCTTTAATAATCAGGGTATGGAGGCAATTGCCGCGCGCCTTGCACGCCGTCCTGCGGCGGGCATTTTGGGGATCAACCTTGGGGCCAACAAGGACAGTCAGGACAAAGCGGCCGATTTTGCCACAGTGCTGAAAACCTGCGGACCGCATGTGGATTTTGCAACCGTAAATGTGTCCTCGCCCAACACCGAACGCCTACGCGATTTGCAAGGTAAAGCAGCACTTGAGCTGCTGTTGGCGCAGGTTATGGAAACCCGGAAATCCCTGCCGAACCACCCGGCAATTTTCCTTAAAATCGCGCCGGATCTGGAAATTCAGGATCTGGAAGACATCATCGAAGTCGCCCTTTCCAGCGGCATTTCCGGCATCATTGCTACCAATACCACCCTGTCGCGCAATGGCCTGCACAGCGCATATGCGGCTGAGGCCGGTGGGTTGTCGGGCCAACCATTATTTGAAAAATCCACCCGGGTTTTGGCGCGATTATCTGCGCTTAGCGGCGGGAAACTGCCCCTGATCGGGGTCGGCGGTATCGGCTCGGGCGCGCAGGCATATGCCAAAATCCAAGCCGGGGCCTGCGCCGTACAGCTTTATTCCGCGATGGTTTACAAAGGCATCGGACTGGCGCGCGAAATCGCCAAAGAGCTTGACGCATTACTGGCGCGCGACGGGTTCGCCAGCACTGCCGAGGCCGTGGGCACCAAGCAAAAGGAATGGCTATGAGCATCCCCAAAATCTGGCACAACCCGCGCTGCTCAAAATCTTGCGAAACTCTGGCGATTTTAAAAGACGCTGGGTTTGAACCTGTGGTTTTGAACTACCTTGATCACGCCCCGACTGAGGCCGAACTGCACATGGCTTTAACCCTGCTAAAAATCCCCGCCTCGGCGCTGATCCGCAAAGGTGAAAATCTTTATAAAACGCTGGGGCTGGCCAATGCCGGTGATGAGGCACTGATCAAAGCCATGGCCAGCCACCCCATCCTGATCGAGCGCCCGATAGTGTTCGCAAACGGTCAAGCAGCGCTAGGGCGCCCACCAGAGACGGTTAAGGGAATTTTGTAAACATGTACAACTTGTAACTTCGGCTATCTCGCGCATTTCACCGTTATATAATACCGCGCATATGTAGAGGACGGCACATAAGCTGTACCGTAAAAGCCACCCGTTATCGACTTGGTAATCTCTGGTACTGTGCGCTCAAGTGTCTGATATCCGGTCGGACAATATACGGCCACTTGTTTTTCTTTAATTTCGTCAGCACGGGCATTTCCGTTTTCCATACGATAATGGATCGGAATTCGGTAAATATATTGTCCAGCGTCGATACGAACCAAATTACTGGCATCATATTCCAGCGTTCCATCACAAGCACTAAGAAGCAGCCCTCCGATAAAAATTAATATGTATTTTTTCATTATTTCACCCCTCAATATTCCCCATCAATTCC
>CAYSAZ010000044.1:12788-20538 GCA_964429065.1 uncultured Rhodobacterales bacterium | reverse complement strand
CTGGAAATTCTATATTGGATACATATTGATATTGTATACACAAGGTTGGCAAACTCCTTTCCCCACGAGTATGCACTGTTCATACGTTCCATGTATGCGCAGGTGTATTCGCGAGGGCAGGCTTGAGCCTTTGAATATCTTACTGTATCGCAAGGGCTAACCATTAGGGCAAAGCTATGAAATTTCTCGATCTCACTAAAGTTCAAATCCGCTCGGGCACGGGCGGCAACGGTTGCGCCTCTTTTCGGCGGGAAGCTTACGTCGAATTTGGCGGGCCTGACGGGGGGGATGGGGGTAAGGGCGGCGATGTCTGGGTTGAGGCGGTGACGGGCCTGAACACGCTGATCGATTTTCGCTATCAACAGCATCATTTCGCCCAGAACGGCCGCGGCGGGCAGGGGCGGCAGATGACCGGGGCGGATGGCGATAATATTACGCTGCGCGTACCCGTTGGCACTGAAATCCTCGATGAGGCCCAAGAGGTCGTGCTGGCGGATCTGACGCTTGTCGGACAACGGGTGCGGCTGGCGGCTGGCGGCAATGGTGGCTGGGGAAATTTGCGGTTCAAGACCTCTACTAACCGCGCCCCGCGCAAGGCCAACCCGGGCCAGGAGGGGATCATTCGGGACGTTTGGCTGCAGTTGAAACTGATTGCCGACGTAGGGCTTTTGGGCATGCCAAATGCCGGAAAATCGACGTTTCTGGCTGCTACATCCAATGCGCGGCCCAAGATCGCTGATTATCCTTTCACCACGCTCCACCCCAATCTGGGCGTTGTTGGCATTGATAATACCGAGTTTGTTGTCGCCGATATCCCCGGCCTGATTGCGGGCGCGCATGAAGGTACAGGGCTGGGAGATCGATTTTTGGGCCATGTGGAACGCTGTGCGGTTTTGCTGCATCTGGTAGATGCTACGGCTGATGACCCGGTTGCAGATTATCACACAATTATTCGCGAATTGGAAATGTATGGCGGTGATCTGGCCACTAAACCCCGGATAACGGCGCTCAATAAAATCGATGCACTGGATGAGGTGCAGCGTGACAAGATTGCAAAAGCAATGGCCGATGTGACGGGTGCACCAGTGTTGCAACAATCGGGTGTCAGCCGTGAGGGGCTGCAAGATACATTGCGAAATTTGCGTAAGATTATTGATGCTGGAAAAGCCACCGAAGCTCAATCCGAGACGGAACCGCAGGCATGGAGGCCCTAAGTTCAACCGCCACAATCAGGGCGGCAAAACGGATCGTGATCAAGATCGGCTCGGCGTTATTGGTCGAGGCAGGCACTGGTGCGCTGCGTCAGGACTGGCTGGTGGGTTTGGCGTGCGATGTGGCAATGCTGCGCCAACAGGGAGCGGAGGTTTTGATCGTATCCTCTGGCTCGATTGCGCTGGGGCGACAGGTATTGGGCTTTGCGGATGGCGCGTTAAGTCTTGAATGCGCCCAAGCCGCCGCTGCGGTCGGGCAAATCCGTCTGGCGCGCGCCTATCAAGAGGTCCTAACGCCCCATGAAATTAAGGCAGCGCAAATTTTGCTGACGCTTGAGGATACGCAAAACCGGCGGCGGTATTTGAACTCGCGGGCAACGATAAACACCCTGCTAGAGCTGGGAACAGTGCCGATTGTCAATGAAAATGACACCGTTGCCACAGATGAAATCCGGTACGGTGATAATGACCGCTTGGCAGCGCAAGTTGCGGCGATGGTCGGGGCGGATGTGCTGGTGCTTTTGTCGGATATCGCCGGGCTTTACAGCGCAGATCCACGCCTAAATCCCACAGCAGAGTTCCTGCCCGATGTTGCTGAGATAACCCCGGCAATTGAGGCCATGGCCGGGGGGGCCGGCAGTGATACAGCCAGTGGCGGTATGCGTACCAAGATCATGGCAGCCAAGGTCGTTATGCATGCAGGTTGCGCAATGGTGATCACCAAAGGACGGGCATCGCGCCCCATTCAGGCGTTGCTTAACGGAGCAGATGCGACATGGTTTGCGGCGGCTATTGCTCCGGGGGTTGCGCGCAAGCGCTGGATTTCCGGCATGAAGCCAAACGGGCGCATATTACTGGATGCAGGGGCTGCGCGCGCGCTGATGCAGGGTAAATCGTTGTTGCCAGCGGGGGTTTTAGCGGTTGAAGGCACGTTTGATCGGGGCGAGGCGGTTGAGATACTCGGGCCGGACGAGGCCGTGATTGCCAGGGCTTTGGCAGGGTACAGCGCAGATGACGCGCGCGTAATCATGGGCTGTCAATCGCATGAAATTGCAACACGGCTGGGCAATGCGGGTCGCGCAGTGATGGTGCACCGCGACGATATGGCGATATGAGGGAAGCATGGACCTAATGGAAATGATGGCTGAAATCGGCGAAAAAGCCAAAACTGCAAGCGCAACACTGGCCTTTGCGACCTCTGCGCAAAAGCAATTGGCGTTAAATGCTGGGGCGGATGCTATCGATGGGTTCTATGACCAGATTATGGCTGCAAACGCCAAGGATATGGAATTTGGTCGCGCAAAAAACCTGTCAGAGGCCATGCTGGATCGCCTGATGCTGGACCAGACGCGCATTCAGGCAATGGCGGAGGGTTTGCGCAGCATTGCCAAGCAGGCAGATCCGGTGGGGCGGGTGCTGGCTGAATGGGATATGCCCTCGGGGCTGCACATAAAACGTGTGGGCACGCCGCTCGGGGTGATCGGGGTGATTTATGAAAGCCGCCCGAATGTGACCGCAGACGCCGGGGGGCTGTGCTTGATGGCCGGGAATGCCGTGATTTTGCGCGGGGGATCAGAGAGTTTTCACAGCGCCGGGGCTATTCACGCCTGTCTGGTTGCGGGGTTGAAGGCGGCAAACTTGCCCGAGGCGGCAATCCAGTTGGTGCCAACGCGGGATCGTGCGGCGGTTACAGAAATGTTGGGCATGGTTGATACGATCGATGTGATCGTACCGCGCGGTGGCAAAGGGCTGGTTGGCCTTGTAGAGGCTGAGGCCCGGGTGCCGGTTTTCGCCCATCTTGAGGGGATCGTGCATGTGTATATTGATGCCGGTGCCAATATTGAAAAGGCCCGCAAGATTGTTCTGAATGCCAAAACCCGGCGTAGCGGGATTTGCGGTGCAGCGGAATGCCTGTTGATTGACCGGGCGTTTTATGCCCGCCACGGTGCACCGTTTCTGGATGACCTTCTAGGCGCTGGGGTTGAAGTGCGTGTGGGCGCGGGGCTTGATATTGCGGGGGCAAAACAGGCCAAAGATAGCGATTGGGGGCGGGAATATCTTGATATGGTTATTGCGGTGAAACTGGTTGACGGGGTAGATGGTGCCATTGCGCATATCCGCGAATTTGGCTCAAATCATACCGATGCGATTATAACTGAGGATGCGCATGCGGTTACGCGGTTTTTTGCGCGGGTCGATAGTGCAATTTTGATGCATAACGCCTCAACCCAGTTTGCCGATGGCGGGGAATTTGGCATGGGGGCGGAAATTGGCATTGCCACGGGCAAGATGCACGCGCGCGGCCCCGTTGGTGTCGAACAGTTAACCAGCTTTAAGTATTTGGTTGTCGGGGACGGAGCTACCCGCCCTTAAGCAAGCTTAGCGGCGCCAGCTGCGCACCGGACCACAATCCATATGCACGAAATTAGAGCCGTAGTATTTTCCAACACCGCCGGAATTACACGCTAAAGCCGCCGCAGACATTTGTGCGACACTACGTGACTTCAAACGAAGATCAGCGGCCATGCCTTTGATATGATAGGAATTTGAGGCAACACCACGATTGCGCGAACGCAGCATCGCATTGGTTGCCGGGCTACGATAGCCAGATAACAACTGATACGGCTCAGATGTTTCCATCAAATTATGCGAAGCGGCAATGATATCAACGTTATGGCGATCATAGTTAACCGCCTCATCGATACGCCAATCACGCATGAAATAGCTGATTTCATCCAATGCCGGGCGGATGTACTGCCCTTCTATCCAATAAATAGTGTCAATGGTCTCGCCGGTGCGGGTGTTGCGCATGTTGATGCGCCGTATATCGCCTGCATTGCGTAAAAAACCTGCGGCATTTGCATAAACCGGGGCGGCTGTGATTGCCGCAACACCTGCAAATGCGCCCAAGAACCGTCGACGCGAAGATTTTGTTTCGTTAGAATTCATGTAGTACTGCCTTGTTAACCTTAGTTTTGGACTGTTTGCCAGCCCTTATAAACTGCTTGCCTCAGGGTCTTATTGCATAAAACGAATCACAGGCCAAGTGGCAGTTTTGCCGCAATCTGCGAATATGTGATTTTTATCATGTTGACGCGATTGTGATACCGGCAACACTGGACACCTTCTGTTCTCTTGATATGTATCTATTATCCCACAATGGGCGATATTGTGCCGAAATTGGCATTTTTCACTCGATTGAATTGGTGTTCGTGTGTATTGAGCAGCTAAAGAAGATTATTCCGTGTTAAAGAGGGCACAATGTATCATTTTTACAACAGTTTTCGACTAAATATACCCATAATTGCCGTTTGTCTTATCGCAGGTGGCTTGGCCAATATTAGTGTCGCGCAGACAACTGCAAGCGATACGGCAAGTGATATGGGCACGCTTGAAAGTGAAAATGCGCCCCTTCTGCTGACATTTGAGGATAAATACGCGCATGCCTTGCAGCAAAGCTTTGCAGATGGCGGCGAGGCGTTGGCTGCGTTTGGCGAATTTTATGCGGCTCGGGACAATCAACCGATTTGGACGGATGGAAACGCGAAAACTATACTCGAATTTTTAACGGCCGTTGAGCAAGCACCAGCCCATGGCTTGTCGTTGCAACGCTACAACACAACAAAAATTGAAACGCTTTGGGCCAATGCGTTCACGCCTGAGGATTTGGCCGCATTGGAGTCTGCAATTGCGCAATCCTATGTGCTTTTTGCCAAAGATCTGACCGCCGGGATGCTGAACCCAAAAACGATCGACAAGGAAATGAATGCAGCCTGGCGCGTGCCAGATACGGCTGTGGTGCTGGCAAATGCTGCAAATACGTCTGATTTGAAAGCATTTTACAAAACTTTAGGGCCAAGTTCTGCGGAGTATCGTGTCCTTTTGGCCGAAAAACAGCGGCTAGAGCAACTGGTTTCTGCGGATGTAAACGGGGCATTGGTGCCGAGCGGGAAAACCCTGCGCCCTGGGCAAAATCATGATCGTGTCATTGCGCTGCGGCTGCGGCTAAAAAAACTTGGCTATAGTGTTAACGATCTGGTTTCTACTGAATATAATGATGATATTATCGAGGCCGTTAAGGCGTTTCAGGCTGATAGTGGTCTCAATACCGATGGTCTGGTTGGTCCCCAAACGCTTGCAGCTATTAATGCCGGGCCTGAGCAACATTTAAAGCAGATCATTGTCAATCTGGAGCGATTGCGCTGGATGAATTTTGATCTGGGGGCGCGGCATATTTATGTAAATATTCCCGATTATACAGCCTCGGTTATTGATAATGGCACATCGACCCTAAGTTTTCGGGTTGTTGTTGGTAAGGGGCGGTTTCAAACAGCGGAATTTTCGGATGTCATGACCCATATGGTCATTAATCCAACCTGGCATGTGCCTTACAGCATTGCCTCCAAGGAATATTTGCCGAAGTTGCAAAATGATCCGACCGTGCTGGCGCGCCAGAATATACAGATGCTTGTGCGCGGTTCCGGGCAGGTTGTTGATTCAACCATGATTGATTATTCACAATATACCCAGAACGATTTTCCGTTTATTTTGCGCCAGCGCCCTGGCAGTTATAACGCGTTAGGGCGGGTGAAATTCATGTTCCCGAACAAGTATAATATTTATTTGCATGACACTCCGTCGCGCAGCCTGTTTGCACGGGACGCCCGGGCTTTCAGTCACGGATGTGTGCGAGTGCAAAAACCGCTGGAGCTGGCATATACCTTGTTGTCCTTGCAAGAGGCTGACCCGCAAACGCTGTTTGAAAACATTCGCAGCACGCGGCGGGAAACCCAGGTCGATCTCGATCAACCAATTCCGGTGCATCTGGTTTATCGCACGGTCTGGGCTGAGCAGGATGGCACCTTACAATATCGTGCGGATGTTTATCGTCGCGACCGTCTGGTATTTGATGCACTGGTTCAGGCCGGGGTTACAATACCCACAATTGATAGCTAAACTATAGAGAATGGCACCTGACGCCTGATTATCTGTAGGATTTCTGATGCGCATCACTGTTGGAAAGCTGGCAAAGGCCATTGGGGCCAAAGCTGTCGGAAACCTTGATTGGGAAATTACCGGCCCATCGGAGCCAAAAACGGCTGAGATGGGCCAAATAGCTTTGGCGATGGATCCGAAATATAGCGCTGACCTTCAAGCAAGTAAGGCAAAATCCGCGATTTTATGGCCCGGTGCCGATTGGCAGGCTTTAGGGCTTGAGGCGGCAATTTATGCAAAACGCGCCCGTTATTCGCTGTCAGGTGTAACGAAAGTTTTCGGGGTTCCGCCTGAAATCACGCCGGGTATTCACCCAAGTGCTGTAATTGATCCCAGCGCCCGGATCGGTGCAAACGCCGCGATCGGGGCATTTGTGATGATCGGGCGCAGCGTTGAGATCGGCAAAAATGCGCGCATATTGTCCCATGTTTCGATCTGCGAAGATGTGGTGATCGGGGATGATGTGCTGCTCCATAACGGTGTGCGGATCGGGGCGCGTATTCAGATCGGTAATAATTTCATTGCCAACCTGAATGCGGCAATTGGCGGCGATGGTTTTTCGTTTGTCACCCCAGAGGCGGGGGCGATTGAAGAAGCGCGCAGTCTTAGCCAGGTTAGCGAAAGCGAGAAGAGCACAAAGTTTGCCCGTATTAATTCCCTAGGTACCGTCATCATTGGCGATGACGTGGAAATGGGGGCAAACAGTGCAATTGACCGTGGGACCATTGCGGATACCACAGTCGGCAGCGGCACCAAGATCGATAATCTTGTGCAGATTGGGCATAATGTTCAAATCGGTGAAAACTGTCTTTTATGCGGTATTGTTGGCGTAGGTGGCAGCACGGTGATTGGCAACGGCGTTATTCTTGGCGGACAGGTCGGGGTCGCAGATCATGTGGTGATTGGCGATAATGTTGTGGCCGGCGGGCAGTCGGGGATTGCCTCAAATGTGCCTTCTAACCGCACGATTATGGGATCACCTGCGGTAAAGATGGAAACCAGCGTTGCGATGTATCAAGCCCTTAGGCGGTTGCCGCGATTGATGGATAAAGTTGATGAACTGCAAAAACAGCTATCAAAACTTAAGGCAAAAAATTAGATGATACAGAGATAATCCCAAAGGACTACGGATGCCGTTAGATGTGCAGGAAAAAATCATTGAAATCATTGCTGAGCGAGCAGTAATAGAGCCGGCCGAGGTTAAGCTGGACGCAACGTTGGAAAGTCTCGGGATCGACTCTCTCGGGCTGGTCGAGGCGGTGTTTGCAATCGAGGAAACCTTTGATATCCAAGTGCCGTTTAATGCCAATACCCCTGCAGATTCCAATTTTAATATCACCAATGTGCAATCCATGATTACGGCCGTAAAAAGCCTTATCAAAGCGGCAGGGAAATAAGCGCATGCGCCGTGTTGTTATCACAGGTCAAGGTGCGGTCAGTTCGCTGGGGATGTCGGCAGATGCAACCATGCAAGGCATGCGCGATGGGGTGTGCGGGATCTCGGCGCTCGAATTTCTGGATGTTGAACGTCTAACGATCAAAAT
>CAYSAZ010000044.1:0-12688 GCA_964429065.1 uncultured Rhodobacterales bacterium | reverse complement strand
CGCCTGATGAATAACGCCGCCTCTAGCCAGGTTTCAATAAAGTACAATCTACAAGGCCCGTCTTATACGGTTGCAACAGCCTGCGCCTCCTCTAACCATGCGATGGGGCAGGCGTTTCATATGATCCGCTCTGGTATGAGCGATGTGATGCTGACCGGCGGTAGTGAAAGCATGCTGGTCTTTGGCGGTATCAAGGCCTGGGAAGGGCTGCGGGTGATGTCCAAAGATGCCTGCCGCCCGTTCTGCGCAACACGCAATGGCATGGTTCAAGGCGAGGGGGGGGCGGTATTTGTTTTTGAAGAATACGAACATGCGGTGGCGCGCGGGGCCGATATTCTGGTTGAGGTGATCGGTTTTGCCATGACCTCGGATGCTTCGAATATTGTGGCTCCAAACAAAGATGGTGCAGCGCGGGCCATTCGGGGCGCCTTACGGGATGCAAAGGTTAATGCGGATCAGGTCGGATATATAAATGCCCATGGCACTGGTACGGCGGCAAACGATAAAACCGAATGTGCTGCGGTGCGCGAGGTTTTTGGTTCGCATGCGGATAATCTGATGATATCATCGACAAAATCCATGCATGGACATCTTATTGGCGGCACCGGAGCTGTGGAAATGCTGGCCTGCATTTTGGCCCTGCGCGACGGTGTGATTGCCCCCACAATCGGTTATGAGCAAGCTGACCCAGAATGTAATCTTGATGTCGTGCCCAATGTGGCGCGCGCAGCCAAGGTCAAGATTGCCCTCAGCAACGCGTTTGCCTTTGGTGGATTGAACGCAGTACTGGCCCTGCGTGCGATCTAGTCCTTACTGCCCCTGATGTTGCAGCGCAGCAAACGCCGCTGAAAAACCTTTTAGCGAGGCCGTAACTTCAACCGGCTTTTGCGCATCAGCAATTGAGAAAATCGCGATTTTCACCGCATTGCCGGATTCCATGCTGTTGACGATCAGATCGGTCAGCCCAAAGCGTGCAAAACACCCGGGACGTACACACCATGTGAAGGGATATTGCGTAGCCTCGTTTTCATCAACGACGAATACTAGCCCACGTGTCAGCAAGGTGCCAAGCGGCGCTACGATGGTGGCACCGGCAACTGCCTCGCTGCCCATGGGCAACTTAACGATGCTGAACTCTGCAACCGGTGTGCCCTTATCGTTTAGCATAAGTTGATACATAAAACAGTTTGCACCTTCGCCCGTGCAACGAATTTCCCAATCTTCAAAGGTTTCCTTAACAACTTCCTGAGGCTCGTTATTCACACCCCCAACTGGAAATTGTTCAGTGACATTCGGAGTTTCCTGGGCTTGCACTGAAAATCCTATCAGGGCGGCTATTGCAGCCAATGTAAAAATACGCATGTTGTTGTGATCCTTGCTCGCTTAAATTCGTTGCCATTACTCGTGTCAGGAACCCCCGCTCAAGTCAACCGATAGCACCGGGATGTCAGCGATAATTCGCGCGGATAATGGCTATGGTGTTTTTGAATAAAACCGTTAGCTTCATGTTGAAATACGTAAAAAACGAGGGCAAAAATGGAAAACGATCGGATATTTATCGGCGGTGGTGGCGCGGCATATGGAACGGCGCAAAATATGCTGCTGAAATATGCCAACCGTCACGGGCTGATCGCCGGGGCAACGGGCACCGGCAAAACCGTGACCCTGCAAATCCTCGCCGAGAGCTTTTCAGCTGCGGGGGTGCCGGTGTTTTTATCGGATATAAAAGGCGATCTTTCGGGGTTGGCGGTGCCCGGTTCAATTGATCATAAGTTGCATGAAAAGTTGGTTTCACGTGCTGAGACTATTGGGTTTTCTGATTATGGGTACAAGGATTTTCCCGTTACATTTTGGGATATTTTCGGCGAAAAAGGCCACCCGGTGCGCACAACGATTTCTGAAATGGGGCCACTTCTGCTGTCACGACTACTGGAGCTAAGCGACGCGCAGGAGGGTGTTTTAAACATCGCGTTTCGCATGGCTGATGAACAAGGTATGCTGCTGCTGGACCTCAAGGATTTGCAGGCGCTACTGGTCTGGCTCGGTGAGAATGCCAGCGAAATCGGCCTGCAATATGGTAATATTTCCAAGGCCTCGATCGGGGCGATTCAACGCCGTTTAATCGTCTTGGAAAATCAGGGCGCCTTGCAGTTTTTTGGTGAACCGACCCTTAATCTTGATGATATGATTGCGACCACTCCGGGCGGGCAGGGGCGCATAAATATCCTGGCCGCGGATCGTCTGATGCAATCACCACGTCTTTATGCAACGTTTCTTTTGTGGCTTTTATCCGAGCTATTTGAAAATCTGCCCGAGGTCGGTGATGCAGATAAACCCAAATTCATGTTCTTTTTTGATGAGGCCCATTTGTTATTTGATGACGCCCCCAAGGCCCTGATTGACAAGGTGGAACAGGTGGCGCGGCTGATCCGTTCCAAGGGGGTTGGGGTGTTTTTTATCACCCAAAACCCGGATGATGTGCCTGCTGATATCCTTGGGCAGCTGGGTAATCGGTTCCAACATGCCTTGCGCGCCTTTACCCCGCGCGACCAAAAAGCCTTGCGTGCCGCCGCGGAAACTTTTCGTCCCAACCCCGCCTTTAACACCATCGATGCCATTCGCGATGTCGGGATCGGTGAGGCGGTTGTTTCAACTCTTGAACGCAAAGGCGTGCCGTCAGTTGTTGAACGCACGCTGATCCGCCCGCCGGCGTCACGCCTTGGGCCACTGAATGATCAGGAGCGGGCGGATGTGATTGCGCGATCCCATATCGCCGGACTGTATGAAAAACCCGTTGATCGCGAATCCGCGTTTGAAATCCTGAAAAAACGGGCTGAAGTAAACGCAGGGGCAGATATTCCAACCGATGAACCCCGAGAATTCACATCGGCGCGACGGTACGGGGGGGCCACTAGATACGCCAAAAAACCGGCCCGAAAATCCACACGTGGGGATAGCGCAACCCAGGCCTTTGCCAAATCCATGGCGCGCGCGCTGGGCACACAGCTTGGACGGTCCTTGGGGCGCGGAACCTTGGGCAGTTTTTTCAAAAATCTTTAACCCAGCTTGCGGATACGCACCTTTGCCAAGCGGTTTTGCTCGCGGCTCATAACCTCAAAGCGATAGCCGTGAAATGAAAATAACTGTCCCTCTGTGGGGATCATCTGAGCTTCGTGGATCACCAATCCTGCGATGGTGTTGGCCTCGTCGTCAGGCAAAGACCAGTCACACGTGCGGTTCACATCGCGGATGGTCATGGCGCCGTCAACAATGATTGCGCCGTCGTCTGTTCGTTCAATCCCGTCTTCTTGCAAGTCGTGCTCATCAGCAATTTCCCCGACGATTTCCTCTAGAATATCTTCCAACGTAATCAGCCCTTGCAGCGAACCATATTCATCAACGACCAGTGCAAAATGCGATTTCCGGTGCAAAAACTGCCGCATCTGGTCATCAAGCGAGGTGGTTTCCGGCACGAAATACGGCTCCATCGCGATGTCGGTGATGGCGAATGCTTTCAGCGCATCGGCGCGATCCTTGGTGCTGTGCATCAGCCCGTCAACGGCACGCAGCAAATCCTTGGCATGCACAACACCAATAATATTTTCCGGCTCATCCTTGAAAATCGGCAGACGGGTATGAGGCGATTGCAGACATTTTGAAAGGTTCTCAGCCGGGTCAGAATCGGCATCAATCATCTCGATCTTGGAGCGGTGCAACATGATTTCCTCAACCTCGCGGTTTTTCAAATCAAGCGCCCCCAAAAGACGGTCGCGATCATCCTTTTGCACGCCGCCCTCAGAATGGTGTAGCGCAATGGCCTCGGCGATTTCCTGATGGGCCAGAACGCGGGTGTTTGGGTCAATTTTAACGCCCAGCAGACGCAAAAAAACCCGCACCAAAAACCGCACAACGCGCACGAAAGGCGACAGAATGCGCACGATAATCGCGATCACCGGCGACACGCGGATCGCGGCCGTTTCCGCGTTGGTAATAGCGTATGTTTTGGGCATAACCTCGGCAAACACCAACACCAAAAGGGTCATCACCAAAGTCGCAAGCGCCACGCCACTGGAGCCAAATAATAGCGTAAACAGGCTGGTTGCCAAAGAGGTCGCCAGAATATTCACCAAGTTATTACCCAGCAATACCGCTCCGATCAAACGTTCGCTGTCATCAGTTAAATTCAGCGCTTTTTGCGCCGCACTTGAGCCATTTTTTGCCATAGCATGCAATTTCGCACGGCTAGCGGCGGTTAGCGCGGTCTCAGAGCCGGAAAAGAATGCCGACAGCATCAACAGCACAATAATCGTTCCGATTGTCCCCCAAAGGGCCAGGCCCCAGTTCACGATTTCGCCGCTCATATGCGTCAATTCCTTCATGCAATGATAATGTGGATCAATTATGGGGTGCAATGGGGCTGCCTGCAAGCGGGGCATGTAAAAGAATTCTGAGGGCTAAAAAACCTGAAAGGGTATTTTGCACCCCGATAAGCTTATCCTGCAATCTTTGCATTTGCGAAAACGGTTTGGGGAAAAGCCTTGATATTTGGTATTATTGTTTAGTTACAGCATATTAGAAAGTTTTAACTAAACTACTAAACCGGTTTAGTAGTTTAATAGATGGCCCGAATTTTCATGATTTCGGTTTGAGTATCCCACTTGGAAATATGCGCTAACCAATTATAAAATCACGTTATTCTTTGGCCAAAGGATGTTTTTCAAAGACCAGCTCTTTCAGGCGTTCGTCCAGAACATGGGTGTAAATTTCGGTCGTTGAAACATCCGCGTGTCCCAGCAAAGTTTGTATAACACGTAAATCCGCACCATTTGCCAGCAGGTGCGTGGCAAATGCATGGCGTAATGTATGCGGTGAGATATTCTTTGGATCAAGGCCTGCATAGGCAGCTAAGCTTTTGATCAATAAGAAAAATCCTTCACGGGTCATATGGCCTTTCTTGCTGCGGGAAGGGAATAGAAAAGCAGATTTCTTGCCCGAAACCTTTTCAATTTTATCCCGCGCTAAAAGCCATGTGCTTAAGGCCTCGCGTGCTGGTGGTGACAGCGGCACCATACGTTCGCGCCCACCTTTGCCGCGTACAAGGATCATACGTGGATCGCCGCGTGCGGCACTTGCGGGCAGGCTGACCAGCTCGCTGACCCGCAGGCCGGTGGCGTATAACAGCTCCAACAGGCAGAGGTTTTTCAATTTTTCAGTCTGGGTTTTCCCGAAAATACCAGCGGCTACTAACAGTTTTTCCACATCATGCTCACTTAAGGTTGTTGGCAGATGCCGCCCTCGATGTGGCCCGCGGATTTGTGTTGCCGGATCGTCAGTGCGCCAGCCCTCGGTAAAGGCAAACCGAAACAGCTGTCGGATGGATGACAACCTGCGCGCCCGCGTTGACTGGGCTAATCCTGCAGCTTCAAGGGTGATCAGATATGCCTCAATATCCGCCCGCGTGGTAGTTTCGAAATTGCGGTTATGGTGGTGCAGGTATGTGCTGAAATCATCCAAATCCCGGGCATATGCAGCCATAGTGTTATGGGCAGCATCGCGTTCGGCCTGTAGGGCCTCTAGAAATATTGGAATCCAGGCCCGGGCCATGTCAGCCCCCGCTTGGCAATAGCAAAATTTGCACTGCAATACGCCGCGCCGAGGCCTCCTGGCCTGCTTCGCGCAAAATAAATAACCCGGTTATGATGTCTTCGGGATCAGTCTCATCCCCGGTTGCCAGAAGTTCCAAAGCCTCAAGGATTGCTTTGCCCTGATTGCCTTCATCAAGCATAAGGTGCAGGCGTTTCGCCGTCGGGTTCTCTGGAGAAATGTCTGAAAATGCCTTTATGATTGCTACGTTCAAGGCATCTGTTGTTGGCATAATTTCAAGTGGTGAGCGAATAACCAGACTTTGCGCCAGCTTTTGGCGCGCGTTCAGCCGCCCGTGATGCTCCCACTCAATGGCCGAAATATCTGCCAAATGTACCAGATCCAACACTTTGGGGGAAATATCGGCATATTCAGGTGCATATCGCAGCTTTGCCAAAGCCTCGCCATATTCATCGGCCAGCGCATGTAGCAGCCCTGCATCGTTTAGGGCCTTCAGGGTGCGTGTGATGGCGCGTATCGGTTTTGCTTTATTGCCTTGTTCCAACGCATTATCAAGCGTTTGCACGGCACTTTTGCGCCCCCAAACCCCGCCCGAGCTGGCCGCTTTGCCTGTGCGATAGGCTGCAAATAACAGGTTTGGCGGCATGGCACCGGCTTTGACCAGACGCTCGGATGCCTCAATTCTTGTGCGCAAAGGGGCTGTTGCGCCAATGTCGCGATAAAGATAGGGCAGGGGCAGCAGGCCGCTTTCACGCGGTAGTAATACGGCTTCACGCAGCGTAAAATCCATAGGTGTCAACGGGTTAGGCGCAGTAGGGGCTGGTTCCCCTTCAAATAACTCCGGATCAAGATAGCGGATCAGCATTTCTTCGCGTGCCGGATCAATCGCGCCAATACTCGCCCCGAGCGATAGCGTGATCGCTGCCGCGTTCCAATCCCCGTTTCGCGCCAGACAATAGACTTTTGCGCTCAGGTCACTTGAAAGCGCGGGCGCCGCCTTAAGAGCGTTGCAAACCTTGGTGGTGCGGTCCGTTAAAATGGCGACATTAAAAGCTGCGGGAAACACTGGCGGGGTAAGGGTTTGAATGGTGGAAATCAGCGCCTCGGCCTCATCGAGTGCGCCCATCTGGAACAATCTTTTAATGCGCGCAGACAGGATTTCACCGTCTTGAGAAATTGCAAATGGCGGGTTGCTTTGGGCAAGTAATATGCGCACGAACAAGCTTTTGGCTTCGGGCATACCGCGGGTTGGAAAGGCGTTAAGGCTGTCAATTACCTCACTTGAAGACATGTTCCCCCACAGGTTCGCTGAAAACCCTGTGACAGAAGGGGCGAGCAGACCGATGGAATCAACACTGGTGCCAAAAATCTCGGTTTGCATGTCTATTTCGGGTAAAATAGGCGGGATTAGCGGCTCGGGTTCCAGACGGAATTCATAGTCAGTTGGCGGGTTTTTGATGCTTTCGCTTAGCCAGTCAATCGCGCTCAGCGGGGCCTGTGCCGTGACGGATGCCCCAAACAAAATACCTAAAATACTGAACAAAAGCAACCGCTTCATGTACTAATCCAAATTTGGTTCAATGGTTTGCGTGACCGTTTCTACAGGTGGGGGAAGATCAAAAAACAACGCATACCCAACAAGGCCGATCCCGCCGATAACCGCCAGAAAAAATAGAAATTTAATAATGCGAAACATTCCTGTTTGCTCCTGCCTGCTGGTGATGATCTATCAGTATTTCGTTTATTTTAGGTAACATACTCTCTTTTATCTAGCGTATAAA
This sequence comes from uncultured Rhodobacterales bacterium, assembly GCA_964429065.1. Classification (GTDB taxonomy): domain Bacteria; phylum Pseudomonadota; class Alphaproteobacteria; order Rhodobacterales; family Rhodobacteraceae; genus NORP23. Next base: position 5,303 of record CAYSAZ010000044.1, on the reverse strand, counting down.
GATTTTAACGTGTCAGGGCAAAGGTCGTTAGGGTCAATGAGGGGAATTTCGCGGATGAGGCAATCCTTAATGTCATCAGAACCAGTAAACCTAGAGAAAACCATCGTTTTAGTTGGCCTAATGGGGGCAGGGAAAACCACTGTGGGGCGGCGTTTGGCGCAATATCTCGGGCTGAAATTTGTTGATTCTGACGCTGAAATTGAAATCGCGGCCAATATGCGCATCCCCGAGATATTTGAGACATTTGACGAGCAGTATTTCCGCGCGGGCGAATTGCGGGTGATAAAGCGGCTTTTGCAAGAGGCTCCGTGTATTTTGGCCACTGGCGGCGGGGCGTTTATTTCGCCTGAAATCCGAACATTAATTCAAGAAAGCGCAATTAGCGTCTGGATTAATGCTGATCTGCAAACCTTGTGGGACCGTGTGAAGGCAAAACCGGGGCGCCCGTTATTACAAAAAGACGATGCCAAAGGGGTGCTTGCTGCTTTGCACAAAACGCGCAACCCGATTTATGCCAAGGCCGATATCACGGTAAAGAGCCTCGCGGGTAATACACATGATACTGTGGTTCAACATATTGTCGCAGCTCTGATTGCAGGCAGGTATATGGCGGCACCAAAGAAAACGGAAACGACGTTATGAACCATGAAATATTGAATGTAGACCTGCCTGGGCGGCGCTATGATATTGTCATTGGGTCCGGATTACTGGCAGAGTCCGGCGCGCGCATCAGGCCGTTTCTGGCGCGTCCAAAAGTGGCGATAATCACGGACGAAAACGTAGCAGCCCTGCATCTGAAAACCTTGCGGGCCGGTTTGGATACGGCGGGAATTTCCAGCACATTTCTCGTGATGCCGCCGGGGGAAAAAACCAAAAGCTGGAACAACTTAGAAGTGGTTGTTGAATGGCTGATTGCACAACGCATCGAACGCGATGACATCATCATTGCCTTTGGCGGTGGTGTGATCGGTGATCTTGTCGGTTTTGCGGCGGCAATTCTGCGACGTGGGGTGAATTTTGTGCAAATGCCTACCAGTTTGCTGGCGCAGGTTGACAGCTCGGTTGGTGGGAAAACGGGGATAAATTCGCCACTTGGCAAGAACCTGATCGGGGCGTTCCATCAGCCAAAACTGGTGTTGGCGGATGTTGATGTGCTGGACACGCTGAGGGCGCGGGAATTCATTTCCGGGTACGGTGAGGTGGTGAAATACGGCTTGCTGGGGGACGCAAAATTCTTTGAGTGGCTGGAAAAAAACGGCCCCGCGATGCTGGCCGGTGATCAGACAAAACGCATTGCGGCGGTGCGCCGGTCTTGTGAGATGAAAGCCGAAATTGTGGTGCGGGATGAAAAGGAACGCGGTGAGCGGGCTTTGCTGAATTTAGGGCATACATTCGGGCATGCGTTGGAGGCGGCAACGGGGTACTCGGATCGTTTGCTACACGGTGAAGGGGTGGCGATTGGGTGCGTCTTAGCCTTTGAGCTATCACAAAAACTTGGACTTTGTGCGCAAGAGGACCCAAGCCGGCTGCGCGCGCATCTAACGGCGATGGGCATGAAAAAAGACCTGTCGGACATCGCCGGGGATTTGCCCGATGCCGATGGCTTAATCGCGTTGATGGGGCAGGATAAAAAGGTCGTGAATGGTAAAATCGCTTTTATTCTGGCGCGCGGTATTGGCACGGCATTTGTTGAAAAAAACGTCGATATGAAAGTGGTGAAAACGGTGCTGGAGCAAGCCTTGGCGGGGCGATAATCCTACACACTACAGCTGGCCCCGCCGAGCACGCAGAATTTGGCGCAGTGGCGGTGGTTGAGCTTTATGGCGGTCTCGGCGGCCTCAAGGGTTTTCCCCAGCTCAAATTGTGGATCATAAGGCAAGAGAGTGCAGGCCAGTACCACAGGTTTGTCAGCACCTTTACGTTTCACGACCATGCGAGAGCTGGCGCACATCACATCATTGGGGGATTTACCCAAAATATCCCAACAGGCGGTGGTGATTTCGGGCACATCAACGGTTTCGTCCATTTCCGGGAAAAGCACCGTGGTGGCGGGGTTCGTGGCGTCGATATCATACCCGCGGTTTGCAAATAGGGCGGCGTATCCGGCGCGGCTTTCGGCCTCGGAATCCTGCCATTGGCTACGCCCGGCAACCGTGATATTAAAGCCGTTTTCATGCAGCCAATCTGTGCCCTGAAGGGTGATATCATAGGTGCCGTTGCCCCGTTCCCTATCATGCAAATCGCGGTCAAAATGGTCGAGCGAGATGCGCAGGGTCAGCTTATCGCCAAATTCCGCCAGCAACGCCAGCAGTCCTGCCTGCATAGCCGCGCGCATCATCGGGCGCATGGCATTGGTCAGGACCAATACATCATAGCCGCGTTGCAACGAGCTGCGCAAAATATCGATGATATAAGGGTTCATGAACGGCTCGCCGCCCGTGAACCCAATCTCAGTAACTGGCCAGCCGCGTTGGGGGATTTGATCAAGATACAAGTCAATTTCGCCCGGGGTCATATAGACAAGACGGTCATTTTCGGGGCTGCTTTCGATATAACAATTTGCACAGGTAATATTGCACAAGGTGCCAGTATTGAACCACAAAGTTTTGACGCCGGATAAGGTAACTTGCGCCCGCATCTCGCCTTTTGCGGTGATATCGGGGTGGCTGAATTTTGCGATTGGTGTCTGGTCGTTCATATTGGCCCTCAAGTTTATGCGCCTAACGTCGGTGTCTTAAGGGCGCAGGTCAAGAGGACAATGTTAACGAAGAGAAACAAAACCGTGAGGGGCGCGTGCAAGGGATATATACTTTACCCGATTTCGCCTATGATCAGGTTATTTCGGGAAATATGAACGGGAACCGGCGTTAAAGCACAGCCAAGCCCCAACCCGCCCGTGCCAGCGCCGGTTTTAAGGTCAAAGCTGGCCCCGTGGTTGGTGCATAAAACGCTTGTCCCATCCGCGCCGATGACTTCTTGGCCACGATGATCAAGCGGTAAGAATTGGTGCGGGCAGGCGTTAACATAGGCTCTGGGGCCAGCAACGACCAGCACCGGGAATTCCCCCAACATTTTTGCGATATATCCACCCTCTGGAATGTCGTGAACGGCGCAAATTACGGTGCCGTTCACGGGGGCGTCGGGGAAATCGGTGTAGTGCATCAGGCGTCGGCGCTAATGACACCGCGATCAATCTGGTCTTGCTCGATGCTTTCGAACAGGGCTTTGAAATTCCCCTCGCCAAAGCCGTCGTCGCCTTTGCGTTGGATAAATTCAAAGAAAATCGGCCCGATCACGGTTTTTGAGAACACCTGCAACAGAATCCGGGTCTCGCCGCCATCAACCACGCCCTCGCCATCAATCAAAATGCCGTTCTTTTTCATGCGATCCAGTGGCTCATCATGATCATGCACCCGCTTTTTGCTCATGGAATAGTACATATCGGGCGGAGCGGGCATGAATTCCATACCTTTGGCCGCAATATCATCGGTACATTGGTAAATATTGTCACAGCCGACCGCAATATGCTGGATGCCTTCGCCGTTATATTCCTTGAGATATTCCTCGATCTGGCTATTTTCATCAGCGCTTTCGTTGATTGGAATGCGAATACGCTGGCATGGGGATGTCAGAGCGCGCGAAAAGAGCCCGGTAACTTTGCCTTTGATGTCGAAAAACCGGATTTGTTTGAAGCCGAAAATATCACAATAGAAATTGTACCATTTGTCCATATTGCCGCGTTTAACGTTATGGGTCAGGTGATCGAGGTAATAAAATCCGTCTCCGGCAGGTTTTGGATCAACTTCGTCCAGCCAATTGTATTCTGCCTCATATGGCGAGCCGTTTTCACCATAGGTTTCCACGAAATAAAGCAAGCTGCCCCCGATGCCCATAATTGCGGGCACATCCAACACTTTGTCATCCCCATCATAAGGCGTAGCCCCTTTGGAAACCGCCAGATTATAGGCATGATTTGCATCGACTACCCGCCAAGCCATGGAAGGGGCGCAAGGCCCGTGTTCGCTGACAAACCGCATGCCAAAACTACCTGGTTCCGCATTTATGACATAGTTAACGTCGCCCTGACGCCAAATTATGATGTTTTTGCTTTTGTGCTTGGCCACCGGGATGAACCCCATGCTGGCAAATAATTTTTCAAGCTCGGCAGGGTTTTCATGGGCAAATTCCACGAACTCCATCCCGTTGGTACCAGCAGGGTTGCTCGCAGAGATTTCAGCGAAAGGTGCATCATGTGGAAACGGTCCCATTGTGGATTCCTTTAGTTATTTGAAGTATTCCCCCCTATAGCTTCAAATCTATGCGTATGGCGCGCATATTTTACAGTATTCCGCAAAATTATTGCTGACTCTGCGCATCAAATGGCGTATATGCGACCAGATACTGTATTTACGGAGGGCGTAATGCCTGATGATATCGATTCCCGACTGTTGCGCGCCGTGCAGCGCAATGCCCATTTGACAACCCAGGATCTGGGCGAGATTTTGGCGCTTTCGCCGTCACAAGCCGGGCGGCGCCGTCAGATGTTGGAGCATGAGGGCTATATCAAAGATTATCGGGCTACGGTTAATCCCGAAAAACTGGGCCTGTCGGTAGAGGCATTCATTCAGGTGATGATGGCCGGGCATGATCAGGTGAACGCAAAGAATTTCATTACCCTGATTGAACGGGTTGAAGAAATCGTTGGCTCCTGGACTTTGACCGGCGAGGCGGATTATCTGTTGCGGGTCTATTGTCGCGATTTGAATGCGCTGCACTATATTGTGCACGACATTCTTCTGCCCCACCCGTCGGTCGCACGGGTGCAAAGCCAGATTGTCATGAGCCGGGTCAAGGCTGATTCTCCGTTGCCGGTGAAGCTCTGAAATCAGGCTTGCCGCGATGCGGGGCGTTTTGCAGATTTTCGATGTATTTTTGCCGGTCCTGCGGAGTCATTTGGGCAATTTGACGAATGATCGCCTGATGACCTGCTGAAATCACGTTATTCGTCGCCGCGCGCTGGGTGTTTAGAACCGCCTCAACCGCAGTAATATCGAATGGTTCGGCTGCCAGCATGGCAATCATGTGGTCCTTTAACAAGTGCATCGCTTGGCGGTCCGTGCGCATCTGCTCGCGCCGCTCACGCAGGGTAGTGCGCAACTGATGCTCAAACTTGTAGGGCATAGCACGGGCAAGCAATGCCACGCCCTGAGCCTTATTATTATGCCGTCCCTCTGTGCCATGCAGGGAAATCCCGGTGAATATGCCGATAATGGCGATATTAAGCGCCAGCGAAATGCCCAGCG
>CAYSAZ010000043.1:3278-20606 GCA_964429065.1 uncultured Rhodobacterales bacterium | reverse complement strand
CATCCCATAGCTTTGCAGCTTGGCGGTTCCGATCCGCATCAATTGGCTGAGGCCACGCGGATTGCCTGTGATTTTGGTTACGGCGAGATTAATTTAAACGTCGGTTGCCCCTCTGATCGGGTGCAGTCAGGCAGTTTTGGTGCGGTTTTGATGGAAGATCCGGCGCTGGTTGCCGGTTGTGTTACGGCGATGCAGCAGGCTGCAAATGGGGTTGATATCACGGTCAAATGCCGCATTGGGGTTGATGATCAGATCGTTGCAAAAACCCTGCCCGCGTTTTTGGCGCGTGTATCGCAAGCCGGTGTGCGCAGTTTCACCATTCATGCGCGCAAGGCCTGGCTGCAAGGGTTAAGCCCCAAGGAAAACCGTGATGTGCCGCCTCTTGATTATGATCTGGTATACGCTATGAAATCTCAGTTTCCAGCACTTGAGATATGCATAAATGGCGGGATTTCCAGCTTGGATCAAGCTGAGGCGCATCTGGCAGCAGGGCTGGATGGGGTGATGATAGGGCGCGCGGCATACCATGAACCAGCGAATATTCTGGCGGCGGCAGACCGTCGAATTTTTGGAGCTGGGGCGGACATCAGCGCTGAACAGGCGGTGCTGGATATGTTGCCTTATATTGAAACGGAGCTGGGCAAGGGCGCGCGTCTAAATCAGATCACACGCCATATGCTGGGGGCATTTGCCGGCAAGCCCGGGGCGCGAAAGTGGCGGCGTATAATATCGCAAAGCGCCCATAAAGACGGCGCGGGGCCGGAACTGATAGAACGAGCGCTTGATGCGGTACGGGTTTTGGTGGTCTAGGGGAAGATGATGTATGGTCTTGAATTAACACAGATTATCCCACTTTTTGCCCTGCTTTTGGTCATTGGGGCCATTGCGGGCGTGATTGCCGGGCTGTTGGGGGTTGGCGGTGGGATCGTGCTGGTTCCGGCGTTTTATTACACTTTTACGGCCCTTGGATATGACAGTGCGCAAATGATGCAAATATGCGTGGCGACCTCGTTGGCTACGATTGTTTTTACATCCGTTAGATCGGTTTTAAGCCACCATAAAAAGGGCGCTGTGGATTGGGATATCCTGAAAAGCTGGGCGCCTGGAATTGTCATTGGCGCGATACTCGGGGTGCTGATTGCGCGGCAAATGCGCTCGGAAAACCTGATGTTGATCTTTGGGGTTTTGGGCATTCTGGTCGGGCTTTATCTGGCTTTTGGGCGGGAAAACTGGCGGTTGGGGGCTGAAATGCCCGGTAGGGTTACCCGCAGTGTTATTGCTCCGGTTTTGGGGTTTCTTTCGGTGCTTATGGGCATTGGCGGCGGCAGCTTTGGTGTGCCGCTAATGACGTTGTTCAACCGCCCCATTCACCGCGCCGTTGCAACGGCGGCCGGGTTCGGGGTAATCATCGCGGTGCCCTCGGTCATCGGGTTTTTATTGATGGGTTGGGATAGTCCGGGCAAACCGCCGCTAACCTTTGGGCTTGTGAACATGGTTGCCTTTGTCATCATTATTTCGATGACATTGCTGACTGCCCCCATTGGTGTGCGAATCGCGCACTCCATGAATCCAAAGCCGCTGAAAATTGTATTTGCTGTGTTTATTATGCTGATGGCATTGAATATGCTGCGCAAAGCCTTGATGGGATAAAGTCGCGGTTATTCGCGTAAAATCATCCGATTTCTCTGGATTACCGCCTCATGGAGGTTTTCCAGAAAGCTCATCCCCAAGAGGGACGAATGCAGCGCACCTTGCTGAGCTACGGCGGCGCGGACATTGTAAACTGTAACATTGCCAATCGACAGGCTGTCAAGAATAAGGGGGGCCACAAAAGACCTGCCGCTGGCCGTAGTCAGAGGTGTTGAAAAATCCAGTGCGTCCATTGGCAAATTCATGCGGACGGCATCGTCATGACGCAGCAACACCAAAGAGGCGCCTGTGTCGATCAGCAAGCCAACATCCGTTTGGTTTATTTGGGCAATTGCGCGAAAATGGCCATCCCAGGAGCGTTGAATTTCGATCTCACCGGGCACAATCGCAAGGGCGGCCGTGGCATTTTGATTGGCGGTATGTGTATATTGGGCGTTCAGGAATTCGATGCCGCCTATGCAAAATAATGCCGTAAACGCAAAGATCAGACGGTGACGTTCTTCAGACAGAAAGCTTAGGAAGTTGCGAATCGCACCGGCAAAAGCAGTGCCGATAAGGCCGATTGCGATAAGAGCAACCCACCAAGCCTCGTCAGTTTTGAACAGCATTTCCGAAAAGTTATCGCGCAGTAAAAATGCCCCGGCGAAGTATATAATCAAAATGACGGCCCAAAATTGCATTCGGCAACTATTTCCTTTTACACAGACTAATAGCACTGTTTATCAAAACATGCAGGTAGCATTTTACCACGCATACAAAAATTAGCAAGCAATCGTGAATATTCTATTTACGGCGGCGCATATTTTTGCGATTTTTGCGTTGAGGTTTAAGCCGTTCTTGGCGTGCGGGAAGTTCTTTGATCAGGGATTCGCGCGTTGTTGACGAAAAGGAGGACCAATTGGCAATTTCATCCAATGTGCGAAAACATCCCATGCAAATATCGGCCTTTGGGTGCATTACGCACAAGCTTACGCAGGGGCTTTCGATCTCGGCTCTTTTCCAGATATCGTCCATGATTCTCTTTAGGCCAGATGTGCCAACCGGTCCAGTAAACCTTGCAAAATATACCCGGCAGCGACGTGGTCAATCACTTCGGCGCGGCGTTTTCGAGAGGTGTCGGCCTCCAGCAACGCGCGCTCAGCCGCAACCGTTGACAAACGTTCATCCCAAAAGGCAATCGGCACATCGCTCAGGCGTGCGAAATTTCGGGCGAATGCCCGGGTGGATTGGGCGCGTGGCCCTTCGGAGCCATCCATATTGCGCGGCAATCCCAGCACGATACCCGCGATATTGCGTTCGGCAATGATTTCCAGCAACCTGTCGGCATCGGTGGTGAATTTTGTGCGCCGCACAGTTTCAAGCGGTGAGGCCACCCGGCGATAAGTATCCGAGACGGCAACGCCAATGGTTTTTGTTCCCAAATCCAACCCTATTAACGCCTGCATCTGCGGCAAAACCGCTGCAAAATCGGCGGACTCATCAAATATTGTGGTCTTCATCTGGCAGAAACCTCTGCATCGCGTGCCGCTTGTAACAGCAGTGCTATGGCCGCGTTGTCATTGGCAAAAACCTCTTGGGCCTCGTTCCAGATCGCCGAAGCTTTGGCGGTCTCGCCCAGTACGCCGTAAGCACGGATCAGGCGCGCCCATTCATCTGCACTGCCACCTTTTGTGGCTAGGCGTTCAGAAAGCTGCGCGACCATGGCGCGGATCATATCGCGGCGTTCCTCGGCGCTCATATTTGCGGCGTTGTCCACATCGCTGGCAGATGGTCCGGGAGCTTGCGTGATACCGGCTTCGGCGGCAACGGCATCGATCTGGTTCTTGATAAGAGGTATCCAGGGTGCATCCATCGGTCCCTCAGCCAAAAGTTCAGACCAAAGCTGATAGGCGCGTCCGTAATCCTGACGTTGCAGCATCAAAATACCGGCATAATAGCGTGCGCGCTGATTTTTAGGATCAAGGTCAAGAGCTTTTGCCAATGCTGATTCGGCCTCGGGCGAGACGTACCAATTGGCAGCAATAACCATAATTTCACCCAACGAGGCGTAATCCGGGGCGCCAGCCTTACCGCCCAAAATACGCATCACAGTATCCTGTGCCACCCGCGCCTTGGCATATTGACCAAGCTGCGCAAGATTATCGGCCAGCATTCGGTAACCGACCAGATCATCGGGGCGATCTTTCAGCACGGATTGAAGCTGGATAACAAGTTCCAGATGTTTGGGATCGGCGGTTTGTAAACCGGGCAAAGTCGTGTCGCTTTCAATGCGCGCAAGAGCCAGTTCGGCCTCAACTTGCGAGGGGCGCTGGCTGCTACGTTCATTCAACGGCAAATCAGGCAGGCCCGGGACGCCGATTTTTTGGTAAAGTCCAAATGCTGAGAACACGACGGCAACCGCAATCCCAATGCCCAGCAGGCGTGACAGGGTCTGGGGGGCCTTGGGGTTGACGGTATCGCGCCCCGCTGCATCATCTGCGGCCAACAACCGGCGCGATATTTCAACACGGCTGGCTTTGGCCTCGTCCTTTGACAAAACGCCACGCGCAAGATCGGTGTCCAGCTCTTTCAACTGGTCTTTATAGACCTGAACATCATAGCTGGCGCGCGCCATGGCCTGTGGTTTTGGGAAAACCAGTGGCCACAACATGGCCAGCAGTGCCAGAAATAGTATACTGCCTGCACCTATCCAGAAAACCATTATGCAATCCGTTCGTTATTTCGGGGTGACAATACCCGCACGATGCGGGCGCAGCAATGGGGCAAATATACCATGTAGGGATTGCCTTATGAATATGTCGTGAACTACGATCAATACGGCGCAGACTGGCATGGTCGATTTTCCTTTATGCGTCATGCCAGTGGTAAACTTGACGAAGCCTGTTTTATGAAACGTTATTCCGCCTTTGCAATTTTGCGTGAAGCCGCACGGTTTCATTCCGGCTGGGAACGCGCCTGGAGATCCCCTGCGCCCTCGCCTGCGTGTGATGTGATTATTATCGGAGTAGGCGGGCATGGGCTGGCTACGGCCTATTATCTGGCGAAAAACCACGGTATTACCAATGTGGCGGTACTGGAAAAGGGCTGGCTGGGTGGCGGGAACACCGGGCGCAATACAACGATTATCCGGTCCAATTATCTGCAAGATGAATCGGCTGCAATATTTGAACTTTCCCGTACTTTATATGAATAATCTGTCCCAAGAGCTGAATTACAACATCATGTTTTCTCCGCGTGGTGTGATGATGCTGGCCCAGACGGAACATGAATTGCGGGCGTGGAAACGGACCGCACATGCCAATCGTCTGGCGGGGATCTCATCGCGGATGGTTAGCCCCGGTGAGATCAAGAAAATGATCCCCATCATTGAAACCGGCGGCCCGCGCTATCCGGTGCTTGGCGGGCTTTGGCAAGCGCGCGGCGGTACGGCGCGCCATGATGCGGTGGCTTACCGATAGTTTTGAAAGCATGCTGGCCGCCAAACGGCGTGAGGCCAAGCTTGAAACGTACCGATACGAAATGGTCTATTCCGTGGTGGGGACTTTGCAATGGGGATTGGGCGGAATGCTTGTGGAATGGTTGCATGGATGAGGGTTTAATATGCTAAAATTAAAATGCCCGAATGCGAGGTATGCGCTGAGGAAACGGAATTTGTCGCGGGGGGCCGAGGCGCATCTGAAACGTCTTGGTCCCGGTTCTGGCGAACAGGATTTTGCCGATTACCTGTCTGGACGTAAAAATCCGCGCGGCTTGCATTTTGAACGTTGGTGCCATGCCTATGGCTGCGGCAAGTGGTTTCACGCCGCGCGCTGCACTGTTACGCTGGAAGTATTCGGCACTTACAGCGCGCAGGCATCCGTTCCCCCGGCTGAAATCCTGGCAAAAATCAAGGCCCGCCGAGCTGAATGGGAGGGTTTTGCATGAGCGCACGTCTGGCAAATGGCGGTCTGTTGATTGACCGTAAAGAAACGCGCAGTTTTACCTTTAACGGGCAGTCTTTGGTGGCGCAGGCGGGAGATACTTTAGCCTCGGCCCTGCTGGCAAACGGCCAGATGTTGGTTGGGCGTTCGTTCAAATACCACCGCCCGCGCGGGGTTATGGCGAGCGGGGTTGAGGAACCCAATGCGCTGGTAAACATGGGCGAGGATGCGCGGTTTGAACCGAACCAACGCGCCACAACGACGGAGGTTTTTGACGGCCTGACGGCGCGTTCACAAAACCACTGGCCCAGCCTGAATTTTGAATCGAGGCTGTGAATAACCATCTGCCACGTCTCTTTCCGTCCGGATTTTACTATAAAACCTTTATGAAACCGCGTTGGGCCTGGAAACATCTGTTTGAACCGTTGATTAGGCAGTCAGCCGGCCTCGGTTCTGCGCCAAAAGCGGCAGATGCCGATTGTTACGAATATTTTTATGCCTATGTTGATGTGTTGATTGTTGGTGCTGGCATGGCCGGTCTTGCAGCGGCAGTAGAGCTCGGAAAGTCCGGCGCCAGAGTTTTTCTGATAGAACAAACGCCACATCTTGGTGGGCGAATTTTGGTGGACGGGGTTGAGATTGACGGCCAAAGTGCTGCCGACTGGATCGCTGCGCAGACGAAGCTACTGGAGCGCATGGACAATGTTTCCATCCGCACCCGCATGACCGGTGCGGGTGTGTTTGATCACGGCTATGCCATGGGCTATGAACGCCTAAACGATCACCAACCCGATACCCCCGGCCCGCGCCATCGTCTGTGGCGTATTCGGGCCAAACGTATCATCACCGCCACCGGCGCGCTGGAACGCCCGCTGGCCTTTGCAGGCAATGATATCCCAGGCGTCATGCTGGCCTCGGCTGTGCGGGATTATGCCATGCTTTATGGTGTCAGTATCGGGGCGCGCACAGCTATAGTGACCAATAATGACGATGCATATCGCACTGCCATCACCCTTAAAGAGGCGGGCTTAGAGGTGCCGGTTATTCTGGATGCCCGAGCTGTGGCCGATGGGGTGTTGCCTGCGCAAGCCTGGGCGCTGGGCATTCGGATTGAGACGGGCAAAAGGATTGCTCGGGTTAAAGGATATAAATCCGTCAGCAGTGTTGAAATTTGCGATCAAGCTGGCGAAGGGGCGGTGCTGGAAACCATTGCCTGCGATGCGCTCGCCATGTCTGGTGGTTGGTCACCGGTGGTGCATCTGTGGTCGCATTGTGGTGGCAAACTGAACTGGGATGAAGGTAACGCCATGTTTGCCCCTGATCCCGCCCGCCCGCCGTTGGGCGATGACGGCATGGGGTTTGTTGTGACCGCTGGTACGGCGTCCGGGGCATTGCGCGCCACTGCGGCTTTGCAAAATGCCGTTGAAGCTGCGCAAAAAGCCGCAATTGAAACAGGGTTTGAACCGGCCAAAGATGCAAAACCTCTTGCCAGCGCCCCCGACGAGTCTCCCATGTTGCCCGTTTGGTCAATGCCTGCCCGCGCACCATATAAATTGCGTGCCAAAAGCTGGCTGGATTTTCAAAATGACGTTAAGGTTTCGGATGTCCGTCTTGCTGCGCAGGAAGGGTTTGAGAGTGTCGAGCACACCAAACGTTATACCACGCTTGGCATGGCAACGGATCAGGGGAAATTGTCCAATATCAACGGTCTTGCCATCCTTGCCGATGCGGTGAATGCGCCGATACCACAGGTAGGTACTACCACATTCCGCCCGCCTTATACACCGATTTCACTGGGGGCAATTGCCGGAGAGGCACGGGGAAAACTGTTCAAGCCCACGCGTAAATCCCCAATGGACGCGTGGAGCGATACCCATGGAGCAATCTGGGAGCCGGTGGCCGATTGGCGCCGCCCCTATGCCTATGTCCGTAACAGCGAAACCGTAAAACAGGCGGTCACGCGTGAGATTTTGAACACCCGTTCAGGGGTTTCGATGCTGGATGCTTCGAGCTTGGGAAAAATTCTGGTGAAAGGGCCGGATGCAGGGAAATTCCTTGATCTGATCTACACCAATATGATGTCCACCCTCAAGCCGGGCAAATGCCGTTATGGCTTGATGTGCACTGAAAACGGTTTTCTGTTTGACGACGGGGTGGTGGTGCGGATATCTGACGATGAATTCCTGTGCCACACCACATCCGGTGGCTCGGACCATGTGCATGCATGGATGGAAGAATGGTTGCAAACCGAATGGTGGGATTTTAAGGTTTACATCACTAATATCACTGAACAATTTGCCCAAATTGCCGTGGTTGGCCCCAATGCCCGCAAAGTGCTGGAAAGCCTTGGTGGTGTGGATGTATCAAGCGCTGCCCTGCCGTTCATGAGCTTTGCCAAAGGTGAATTGGCCGGGATCAAGGCCCGCGTATTCCGCATTTCGTTTAGTGGTGAACTATCTTACGAAATTGCCGTTCCAGCGGCTAAAGGACAGGCATTTTGGGATAAGATTTGCACGGCGGGCGAAGAGTTCGGCATCATGCCTTACGGCACCGAGGCCCTGCACGTTATGCGCGCCGAAAAAGACTTTATCATGATTGGAGATGAAACCGACGGCACCGTTATTCCGCAAGACCTGAATCTTGGCTGGGCTGTGTCAAAGAAAAAAGATGATTTTATCGGCAAACGTGCGCAAGAGCGCCCGTTTTTGCAAGGCAAGGATCGCAAACAACTGGTTGGTCTACTTAGCGAAAACCCTATGGATGTGCTGCCCGATGGCACCCATACGGTGAGCGGGGGCAAGAACCATTACGGGCAGGAAAACATGATCGGGCATGTGACCTCGACGTATTTTTCCCCAACGCTTGAGCGCGCCATCGCCATGGCGTTGATCAAGGGTGGGGCAAGCCGAATGGGTGAAGTTCTGACCTTTCCGCTGGAAGGGGGCAAGGTGATCCGCGCGACGGTTGTGGACCCGGTTTTTTATGACAAAGAAGGAGCGCGCCAAAATGTCTGAAGCGCGATCCATCCTGAACGGCGCAACCTTTGAAGGCGCCATAAAAATCACCGAAACCGGTTTGCATGGCATGATCACCCTGCGCGGTGATTTGTCGGGCAGGGCTTTGCAAAAAGCGGTCAAATCCGCCACGGGTGCAGACCTGCCACAGGCGCGCAAAATCACCTTTGGCAAGGCAGGCAACGTTGCATGGATGTCCCCCGATGAGCTGTTGCTGATGGTTAATTATGCAACGGCTGGTGCGGTTGTTAAAAGCCTTGGTGAGGCGCTTAAAGATGTGCATCATATGGCCGTTAACGTATCTGATGCACGCGCGATATTTCGTCTGACGGGCAAGGGTGCGCGCGAGGTGCTGGCCAAAGGCGCGCCGGTTGATCTGTCCCCAGCGGTTTTTAATGTCGGGGATCTGCGCCGCACGCGCATCGGACAACTGGCCTCTGCATTTTGGATGCTGGAGGATGGCACCATCGAGGTTCTCTGTTTTCGCTCGGTGGGCGAATCTATGTTTGACTGGCTTTGCAATGCCTCTGAAAAGGACAGTTTTCCGGGGTTTTTCGAGGTGAAGCAATCTGGCTAATTACGTTTGATCACCCTTTCCCTTTTGCCTCGAACCCGCTAGAGGGGCCAAATGACAGATATTCAAACACACCCCGTCCTTCGCCTGTTGCCAAAATCCAACGCCCAGCGTCTGCGCTTTGGCGCGCCGTGGGTTTATGCCGATCAGGTGGTTCTGGACCGCCGGACCCGGGCTATTCCTGCGGGCACAATTGTGGAAATTCAGGATAAGGAACGCAAGCCCATTGCGCTGGCGGCGTTCAATGCCAAATCCAAAATCATCGCACGGGTGCTGGATACGGACCTTGACGCGCAGATTGATCAGGCGTGGTTTGAGCTGCGTATCCGTCGGGCGCTGGATTTGCGCGAAGCTATGTTCGAGGCGCCGTTTTACCGGCTGGTTCATGCCGAAGCAGACGGGATGCCGGGGGTGATTATTGACCGGTTTGGCGATACCGCAGTGATCCAGCCAAACGCGGCTTGGGCCGAGGAACGGCTCGGGGCACTTATGGCGGCGCTGGTGGCGGTTACCGGCATTAGCAATGTGTTGAAAAACGCCAATGGGCGGGCGCGCACATTGGAAGGTCTGGACGCAGAAACCGTGACCTTGCAGGGCGAAATTGCTAATTTAATAGAAGTGCCGATGAACGGTGCCACCTATATGGCAGATCTTTTGGGCGGGCAGAAAACCGGCCTCTATTATGACCAACGCCCGAACCACGCTTTTGCTGCGCGCCTTGGTAAAGGGCGCGATATGCTGGATGTTTTTTCTCATGTTGGCGGGTTCTCATTGGCGGCACTGGCAGGCGGAGCGACGGGCGCGCTGGCAGTCGATGGCTCAGCCCCGGCGCTTGAACTGGCGACAAAAGGCGCGGTAGCCACAGGGGTTTCGGCCTGTTTTGAGACCCGCAAGGGTGATGCCTTTGACACCATGATCGCCATGGGCAACGAAGAGCGACGCTTTGGCATTGTGGTCTGTGACCCACCGGCATTCGCGCCCTCAAAGCAAGCGCTTGAATCCGGCCTGCGGGCCTATGAACGCATCGCGCGGCTGGGGGCCAAATTGGTGGCGCCGGGGGGCTATCTGGTGCTATGTTCGTGCTCGCATGCCGCTGATTTGGCACGGTTTCGCGAGATTTCCTTGCGCGGGGTTGGCAAGGCTGGCCGGCGCGCACAGATCGTGCACACGGGGGCGGCGGGCGCGGATCATCCGACACATCCCTATCTTGCAGAAACATCCTACCTTAAAGCGCTTTTCCTGCGGCTGGATTAATGCGCGTACTGTTGGATGCGTGCATCATATTCCCGACGGTGATGCGCGAGGTTTTGATGGGCGTGGCTGGCGCGCGGGGTTTTACGCCGCTTTGGTCGGCGAAAATCCTTGCAGAATGGCAGCACGCCGCGACAAAACTGGGGCCAGAGGCGGGCGTGATTGCGCAGGGCGAAATGGCAGTGATGAACGCAACCTGGCCCGAAGCGACGGTGGATTTTGCCCCTGATATTATCGAGACATTATACCTGCCCGACAGACATGACCGCCATGTTTTGGCAGCGGCTATCGCGGGGGATGCACGGGTAATTCTGACCAAAAACCGCAAAGATTTTCCCAATCGGATATTGGAAGAATATGGCCTGACCCGCCGTGATCCTGATGAATTTCTGCTGGAAATAGCCCGTAACGGATCGATTGATGTGGCCAAGGCCGCCCAGAAAGTGCAGATGAGCGCGCAAGAGGTTTCGGGGCGTGAGCAACCCATGCGTGCCTTGTTAAGGCGTGCTGGCCTGCCGCGACTAGGCAAGCATCTGGCGCCCTAAGCCCAGCCTTTTTCCAATGTTTTAAGCGCCGCAATGCGTTCCCCGGTTTTTGGGTGGCTCATTAGCCAGGCCAACTGGCCGTTGGCACCCCCGGCAAGGGTATCGAGTTTTTCAAACATCGATATCTGTGCCCCAACCCCGATGCCCGATTTAGTTAATAATGCGGCTGCATAGGCATCGGCCTCATATTCATCCTGGCGAGACAGACGCGCGGTCAACATGGAAATCAACAGGTTGGCAAGATAAGGACCGACAAAGGGGATAAACCGGCCAATTAGCATGATCAACACCACGCGCACGGCATTGGCCCCGGCAAAATCTAGCATCCGCCGTTTTGAATGGCCAAGGGCGACATGCCCGAGCTCATGCGCGATGACGCTGGATAGCTCCTCGGCACTAACAATTCCGCCGCGATATTTGTCCATAAATCCGCGCGTGATAAATATTCGGCCATCCGGGGCGGCCAAACCATTGATCGGCGCGATTTCATGGACATACACCTTGAGATCAGAGACATCCAACTGTCGCGCCATGCGTTTTGTCAGGGCCAAAAGCGCGGGGTCATCCAAAACCGTTGACTGCGCATCCAACGTCTTTCCGGCCTTCCAGGCAGAAAAACGATACATAACAAGGGCAAAACCGATGGCAATCAGGATGGGAGCGAGGCGGGTCATCATAGTCCTTTTGCGATCACAAATATAAGATTGACTAACACATATACTGCAAAGCACGCATCATGCGCAAAAGAATAACGGCAATGAGACCGGAATATACTGCGGAAATTTAGCATGGACAAAATCCAATAGCCCTGTTGTTTGGGCCGCGCGATTTAAAACGACGTAGCAGCCCCACGACAATGTTTGTTGCGCTATTTGTATAGGCCGGGTTGCTATAGGTAACATTTACCGCACCAAGGCCAATGCCGCCATAGATTTTAATGGTAATTTATGCATAATGCATTGATGTATAAATTCTTTTTTGGATTCGTCAGAAAATCACCGGGTGAAGCTACCAATAACGCAGCCTACAGCCATTGCGTATAAAATCCGGCATCATCCCAATTCTTTTATACCGGCTTGAAGTCCGCTCAACGTCATGGGGAACATGCGGTTTTCAAAGATTTCGCGGATCATGGATATGCTTTGGGTGTAGGGCCAGTGGGGTTCGGGCAGCGGGTTGATCCAGATGTGGTTTGGCCATTGTTTGCGGGCGCGTTTTAGCCAGGTCTCGCCGGGTTCTTCGTTGAAAAATTCATTGGCACCACCGCGATAGGCTATTTCATAGGGCGACATGGCCGCATCCCCGACAAAGATGCATTTATAGTCCGATCCATAGGTATTAAGCACATCCCAAGTCGCGGTTTGGGCGTCCCAGCGGCGGGCATTATCGCGCCAAACACCGTCATAAAGGCAGTTGTGAAAATAAAAATGTTTCATGTGTTTGAATTCGCTTTTGGCGGCGGAAAATAGTTCCTCGACAATCGCAATATGGGCGTCCATGGAGCCGCCGATGTCAAAAAATAACAACATTTTGACGGCATTGCGCCGCTCGGGGCGGGTTTTGATATCGATGTAGCCGCTTTGCGCCGTAGCACGGATGGTGTCGTCGAGATCCAGCTCTTCATGTGCGCCGTCGCGCGCCCAGTTGCGCAGACGTTTGAGGGCGATTTTAATGTTGCGCGTGCCCAGCTCTACGCTGTCATCGAGATTGCGAAATTGGCGTTTGTCCCAAACCTTGACAGCACGTTGGTGGCGGCTTTCCTGCTGGCCGATGCGCACACCTTCGGGATTGTATCCATAAGCCCCAAAGGGTGAGGTGCCCGCAGTTCCAATCCATTTGCTGCCACCCTGATGGCGCTTTTCCTGTTCTTCCAGACGTTTTTTCAAAGTCTCCATCAGCGCGTCAAACCCACCCAAAGACTTGATTTCAGCCATTTCTTCAGAGGTCAGGGTCTTTTCGGCCAGCTTGCGCAGCCAGTCCTCAGGAACATCGACGGCATCAAGAATATCGTTGAGGGTCATGGTTTCCAGCCCGCTGAAACTGGCGGAAAAAGCTTGGTCAAATTTGTCTAGGTTGCGTTCATCTTTGACCATGATTGCGCGCGCCAGATAATAGAACCCTTCGGTGTCATAAAGCACCAGATCAGTGTTCATCGCCTCAAGAAAGCTGAGAAATTCGCGCAAGCTTACCGGGATTTTGGCGGCGCGCAGGGTGGTGAAAAACTGTAGAAACATCAGCCAATCAAGCTGAATATGGCCAGCAAGGCGAAATATCCAACAATAAAAAACGCCATGCCGTGCGCGGCGGCGTATTGCAACTTATCCGCGCGGTTCCCACCATGCTTTGCGGCCCGCTGCCACCCATAAATCACGCCGATAATTCCGGCAATTAGTGACAGCATTTCACAAACCTTTCGTGTTGATTTGGTTCAGATATACTAGGGCGCGGCGCAAATGCACAGTGGCAACCTTTATGCAGTGGAATTTACCGGGCAACACCGAGCCCGCGGCGTGGGTTTTGTGCCAAATATTTGCAATTTTCCGCGTTCCGGGTGCATGCAGCTAATGAAATGCTCCAGTGATCAGCCTTTCGGGCGCTGGTATTTTATGAATGGTGTCAATTGCCCGACCCGGTCGTACAAACGTCGGCCTGCCTTGTTGAAATCCTGGGTCAGCCAATAAACATCCGGTGCGTTGGCGGTGTCTGCTGCGGTATAGACGGCCTCAATCAAGGCCCGCCCGATGCTTTGGCCGCGCACGGACGGGGCGATGTAAAGGTCTTGTAAATAGCAAGTATTTTCAACTTTCCAGCCGTGGCGATGGAACAGATAATGCACCAAGCCTACCAGTTCCCCGTCTTTTTCCGCGACGAGCCCGTTAAATTCATGATCATCTTGTGTGAGCATGCGTTTGAACGCTAAATCGTACATTTCATCGGGTAAAACGGTTTTGTAATAGGCCAGATATCCTTGCCATAATCCACCCCAGTCGGCTCGATCTGCCAGGGTTATCGGGCGAATAACGCTCATCGGTTGCCCCCCCGTCTGGCAAAGGCAAGGCGTTCAAACAGATGCACATCTTGTTCGTTTTTCAACAATGCCCCGTGCAGACGAGGCAGGGCATTTGCGGGATCATCGCGCAAATCCTCGGCGGATAAATCCTCAGACAACAGCAGTTTTAACCAATCGAGCACCTCGGAGGTCGAAGGTTTTTTCTTTAACCCCGGGGTTTCGCGAATCTCGTAAAACCGTGTCAGCGCAGTTGTTAACAAATCCTGTTTGATGCCGGGGAAATGCACGTCAACGATTTTTTGCATGGTTTCAGCATCTGGAAAACGGATGTAGTGGAAAAAACAGCGGCGCAGGAAAGCGTCGGGTAGCTCTTTTTCATTATTCGAGGTGATAATCACAATCGGGCGCTGCACTGCGCGGATGGTCTCGCCGGTTTCATAGACGTGGAATTCCATCTTATCGAGTTCCTGCAGCAGGTCATTGGGAAATTCGATATCGGCTTTGTCGATCTCATCGATCAACAGCACCACACGCTGATCAGCAGTGAAGGCCTGCCACAGTTTTCCGGGTTTGATATAGTTTTTGACGTCATTCACCCGGCTGTCGCCGAGCTGGCTATCGCGCAGACGGGAAACTGCGTCGTATTCATAGAGGCCTTGCTGGGCTTTGGTAGTTGATTTTATATTCCACTCCAACCTTTCAACGCTCAAAGATGTAGAGATTTGACGCGCCAATTCGGTTTTACCGGTGCCCGGCTCACCCTTGACCAAAAGTGGGCGTTGCAACGTAATGGCGGCATTGACGGCCACTTTTAAATCCTGAGTTGCAACGTATTCATCTGTTCCTGAAAACTGCATTTTTGGCGCCATTTTATGGTTCATATACTGGCAGACAGTATCAGGCGGTAACAATCGTGCAAGCTAACATATCTTATGCGTGACATTCTTGCAAAATTTCGGTATCGCAGGCGCATAACGCTAACCATAGTGCTGTCCACAGGTGATTCTTTCGTGATGCAGTGCCTATTATCTAGTTGAGGAAAACTTGATGAAAGCGGAAACAATTTTGGATGTAGATTATCATCCCGCCGAAGATGAACCCTTTATGAATGAGCGCCAGGAGGAGTATTTTCGCCAGAAACTGCTGCTCTGGAAAGCGTCGATTCTGGAAGAAAGTCGTGGCACGATTGAACATATGCAAGAAGGGACACGCAATATCCCCGACGTGGCCGACCGCGCCTCTGAGGAAACCGACCGGGCGCTGGAATTGCGCACTCGGGATCGCGAACGCAAAGTGGTGTCAAAAATCGATTCAGCCCTGCGCCGGATAGAGGACGGTTCTTACGGATACTGTGAGGACACAGGCGAGCCGATCTCACTGAAACGTCTGGACGCGCGCCCGATCGCCACCTACAGCCTTGAAGCTCAAGAACGCCATGAGCGTAAAGAAAGAGTCCACCGCGACGATTAGAGTTCTGGGCTAAAAGCTTGATATTATTTATACGCTGATAGCGCGCAAGGCTTTGTGCTATTTGGTGATAATGCGAGCGGAAAGAATTACTGAAATTTATAATTACTGTTTAATATCATGATATTATATGCATTTAAGAAGAACTACTAACCTAGTTTAGTAGCTATCATTAAAACGGAACTTTCATATCTAATAGGGCACCCTCGATCCACGGGGCTTACTGATAAACGGAAGGGTTTTAACGCCTGTCAAAATCACGCATTGCATAGCTACTATTGCTGGGTGTAATCCAAATAGCATGAGCATTAAGGGAATAGAAATTACCGTTCTTGGCGCAGGTATTGCCGGGCTGGCAGCCGCAACAGCGCTATCGCAGCGGGGCGCGATCGTTACCATTTTGGAACAGGCAGTGGAGCTGGGCGAAGTCGGTGCAGGGTTGCAAATCGGCCCGAACGGTGTGGTAGTGCTGGAGGCCTTGGGGTTGTTTGAACGCGCCGCAGCATTGGCGAGCACACCTGAGATGATCAGTTTGCGCGACATGACTACTGGCCACGGGGTGGCGCATTTGCCAATGGGTGAAAATGCCGTGCGTCGCTGGGGGCACCCCTATTGGCAGTTTCACCGGGCTGATCTGCTGGGCCTGCTGGCCGATGCGGCACGAGCTGCGGGTGCTGAAATCCGGCTTGGGCAACGGGTGGAAAATATCGCAAATCTGGAGGGTCTGGTGATTGCAGCGGACGGTGTGCACTCGGCCACACGCACGCAGGTTTTTGGCGGGGTTCCGGCCAAGTTTACCAAACAATCCGCATGGCGCGGGGTGATTGCGACCGACAAACTGCCCCATAAAATTGCCAACGCGGCAACCGTCTATATGGGGCCGGGGCGGCATCTGGTGACGTACCCGTTGCGCGGCGGCTCAATGGTGAATTTTGTGGCCGTCAGCGAACTATCTGAATGGGCAGATGAAGGTTGGAGCATCCCGGATAACCCCGCCAACCTGCGCGCCGCTTTTGCCATGGCCACACCTGAGGTCCGTGCTTTGCTGGATGCAGTCACTGAAACCTTTCGCTGGGGGTTTTTCAACCATCCAACCTTGCCACATTGGGTCAAGGGCAACGTGGCGCTGATTGGCGATGCTTGCCATGCGATGCTGCCCTATCTGGCACAAGGTGCCGTGATGGCACTGGAAGACGCCTGGGTTCTGGCGCGCGAACTGGATCGCTTGGGCATCCCCAAAGGGTTGGCTGAATATGAGCATCTGCGCAAACCACGCGCCACGCGCGTACAACGCACCGCAGCTCAGGGCGCCACAGCATACCATTTACACCGCGGCCCGATACGCAGCGCAGCACATTTAGGACTGTCAGCGATATCACGGCTGGCCCCTTCAGCTCTACTGGGACGGTTTGATTGGTTGTATGGCACAGATGTAACCAAATAGGGATTATCCTAATAAATGCGCCAGAAGCGCCTTGCTGGCGGCCTCGATTATGTCAAAAACCTCCGGGAAATTGTCGTCATAATAGGGGTCTGGGACCTCGGTGCGCTTTAGTTTGGGCGCAAACGGCAGGAACAGCTCAACGCGGGTTTGGCTGCCCTTGGGCCGCATGCGTTTCAGGTCCGCCAGATTTTGGCTGTCCATCGCGATGATCAAATCAAACGTGTGAAAATCGGCCGCCGTAACTTTACGTGAACGGATCATGGACATATCATAGCCCCGGCGTGCAGCCTCGGCACTGGCGCGCGGATCAGATGGATGACCATCATGCCAGCCGGACGTACCAGCACTATCAATATGCATCCCACGCCCCTTGGCGAGGTTGCGAAATACGGCTTCGGCAGTGGGGGAACGGCAGATGTTGCCCAGACAGACGAACAGGATGGAGCGGGTCAT
>CAYSAZ010000043.1:0-3178 GCA_964429065.1 uncultured Rhodobacterales bacterium | reverse complement strand
GGCAGTATCCGCTCATCCAGTACGCGTTGTGTCAGTGGGCCGGGGTGGCGGTATAGGACTTTGCCGTTGGCGTCGATCACGAAGGTTTCGGGGACGCCGTAAACGCCCCATTCAAGGCCAGTGCGCCCGGTGCGGTCGGCGCCGATCTGGGCGAAGGGATCGCCGAGTTCTGACAGGAATTTCAGCGCGTTATCCGGCAGATCTTTGTAGTTTATGCCGATCAGGGTTAGCCCCTCGTCAGACATTTTTTGCAACAACGGGTGTTCGGCACGGCAAGGCCCGCACCAACTGGCCCAAAAGTTCACGAATTTTACGCCGTCGGTTTGCAAATCGGCCATTGTCGGGGCCGCATCTGTGCGCAAGGTTGTGATTTGCATCAGGGCTGGGGCATCGCGACCGATCATGGTGCTTGGCAAATCCTGGCCACCTTCACGGCCCAGATTGAAATAGAACAGGCCAGCAATACCAAGGAAAATTACGGGTGGCAGAAAGGCGAGTGGGCTGATTTTAGCCATTGCGCCGCGCCTCCAGCTTGGCCAGTTGCCGTTTGGTTTGGCGCGCCCGCAGCAGCGAGCTTAGGATGATGCCTGCCAGCAACGCAATCGTGATACCATAGGCGCTTAGGATAGTTGCGGCGTATTTACCAAGATCAGGCATCAATTTGCCTCCTGTTGTTGTAGTGCGGCAATCCGGCGCGCCCGGATTTCAGAACGGGTGCGCAGTAGTAGTAGCGCCAGAAACAGAAAGAAAAAACCGGCGATGGACAGCAATAATGGTTGGTAAAAAACATCCGAAACATGTTCTTCCTTGTCCAGTGACAAAGATGCGCCCTGATGCAGGCCTTGATTCCAGAAATTCACCGCATAGCGCGACAGAATGGCAAAAACCGACCCGACCATGACCAGAACGGAGGTTAAATCAGCGGCCTTGTCAGCCTCGTCAATTGCCTGCCAAAGCGCCATATAGCCGAAATAAAACACCAAAAGCACCAGAAACGATGTCAGGCGCGGATCCCATTCCCAATAGGTGCCCCACATAGGCGATCCCCATAATGCGCCGGTAAAAATCGCAATCAGGGTCATGATTGCACCAATCGGCGCCGCCGCACGGGCAGCAAGGGCCGATACGTGATGCCGCCGGATCAACCAGATCAGCGAGGTCACAAACATCATCCCCCAGATATTAATCGCAAACGTCGCTGCGGGCACGTGGATATAGATGATCTTGACGGTGGAGCCTTGGCGATAGTCATCAGGTGTAAAGAAAAACCCCCAGATCAGGCTGGTCGCCAAGGTAATAGCGGCCAGCACACTGACCCATGGCAAAACCTTGCCAGAAAGGCGCATAAAGCGGACTGGATTTGCAAATTCCCAAAGTGACATGTTGATTTCCTAATCGGTGTTGTGCTCGGGCGCAATGCTTCTGTCGTCACAGGGCCGTTATCGCATATGCATGCGGATGGCGGCTGCGGCTGTAATAGGGGCCAGTGCGAGGGTAAACAGGGTGACGCCAGACAGCAGTTGAAAGGCGGGCAGGACGGCAGTGTTTTCGGCAGCGGCGGTGACGCAGCGTGCACCAAATATTAATGTCGGGATATATAACGGCAATACCAGCAGTGACAGCAACAAGCCGCCGCGCCGGATACCAACCGTTAGCGCCGCCCCGATTGCACCAAGAAAACTTAGCGCCGGGGTGCCAACGGCAAGGCTGATAACCAGCCACCAATAGGCCTGATCCGGCAGGTTAAGTGTTAAACCCAGCACCGGGGCTACGATCACCAGCGGCAATCCGGTGGTCAGCCAGTGGGCTAGCGCTTTGATGGCAACAATAGCTTCAAGTGGCAGGGGGGACAGGGTTAAAATATCCAGCGTGCCATCCTCAAAGTCGGCTTGAAACAGACGATCGAGCGATAACAGGCACGCCAGCAATGCCGCAATCCACAAAGTGCCGGGTGCGATCTTTGCCAACAACTCAGGTGCGGGGCCAATCCCAAACGGGATCAGCATGATGACGATCAGGAAAAAGGCCAACCCTAGCCCGGCACCGCCCCCCGAACGCAGGGCCAGACGTAGCTCACGTATCAATAGGGCAAAAGCGGCGCTCACGCCCAATCTCCGGACAAAAACGGATCGTTTGAGGGAGGGCGGCGGGTTTGATCGGCGGGCATATGGATTTCGCGCGCACTATCAAGACCAAGGTCGATATGTGTGGCAATCAGCGCCATCCCACCGGCAGCACAATGTTCAGTAACTATTCTAACGAATTGTGTAACCGTGGCTGTGTCCAGCGATACGGTTGGTTCATCCAGCAGCCATAATGGTCGTGTTGCAACCAGCAGCCGTGCCAGCCCCAGCCGCCGTTTTTGCCCTGCTGAACAGGCATGCGCCGGGCGATCCCAAATATCGGTCAGCGCAAATTTTTCTTTGGCAGACATGAGCGTATCACCATCAAACAATCGCGCCCAAAACGCCAGATTTTCGGCAATCGTAAGCTGCGGTTTGATCGCATCCAAATGCCCTGCATAAGCGATTTGTTCCTGCACAGCATCGCGATTACCGGCAAGGGTACAGCCATTCAGATCAATATCCCCCTCAGCCGGAATCATCCCCGCCAACACCCGCAACAACGTTGATTTACCTGCGCCATTAGGTCCGCGCAATAACACAGCCTCGCCTGCATGAATGGCAAAAGACATATTGGCAAATATAGTGTGCGCGCCACGTGCGCAGCTCAGATCAGAAACGGTTAATGTCATGCAATTCCATTACCCTATTCGGGCTAAGGGGGAAAGCGTTGTGTTGGTTCGTCGTACCGGAAACGCGCTAAGGGAGGCTACAATAACGCTTCTTCAAAACATTGGAAATATATGGCAATGCAGCACCATATAACCGGGATGCTTCTGCCAAATCTAAAATATAGTGAGGCGCGCCACATAGTTTAAGGTTTTCGCACAATCGCCCCTATTTTATTGAATATTGCTTTACGGCTTTACGGCTTTGCACTTGAATGGATTTCAGGACAGGTAGATTGGATTTAGTGCCATACAGAAAGGGAAAGGAGGCTTTCGCTGCAGTTGCAACATTGCTTTGCTCCGCCTGAGAAAGTAGAAATTGACAAAGGGCCCACAACCGCCAATGATACGTGCCCGTAGCGCAGTTGCACAATGTCAGTAAGCTGC
>CAYSAZ010000042.1:11798-20643 GCA_964429065.1 uncultured Rhodobacterales bacterium | reverse complement strand
TCGCCAAAAGGCTCTCTATCTCTCAAACTACTGCTCCCCAAAATACTTACCTTTACCATTAGTCGATTTTAAAGATCACGCACACCGCAACTTATGCCACGCCCACCCCGGGTTCTTACTCTTAATGTTTGTGTAACGCGTTCTATCAGCAGGCACAGGTTGATCACCCGCGTCGCCGTCTTTATAGGTAAAATTAGTCTAGGCCCAGACATGAAGGAAATCCTATGAACGACCCGATTTTTGCTGATCGCATGCTCTCGCTCGCACTGGCGCGTGTTTCCGAAGCTGCTGCTATTGCCAGTGCGCGCCTTGTGGGGGGCGGTGACGAGAAAGCAGCCGACCAGGCGGCGGTGGATGCTATGCGCACCCAGCTTAACAAGCTTGATGTAAAAGGCGTGATTGTGATCGGTGAGGGTGAACGCGATGAGGCTCCCATGCTTTATATCGGCGAAGAGGTTGGCACCGGCAACGGCCCGGGCGTGGATATCGCGCTTGACCCGCTGGAAGGTACAACCCTGACCGCCAAAGATATGCCCAACGCACTGACTGTGATTGCTATGGGGCCGCGTGGCTCCATGTTGCACGCGCCGGACGTTTATATGGATAAGCTGGCCATTGGCCCGGGATACCCTAAGGACATCGTGACCTTTGATATGACCCCGCGTGAACGGGTTATGGCATTGGCAAACGCCAAAGGTTGCACGCCTGCGGGCATCATGGTTTGTGTGCTGGAACGCCCGCGCCATGCGGATATTGTGCAGGAAATCCGCGAAACCGGCGCACGTATTCGTCTGATTACGGATGGTGATGTCGCCGGAGTGATGCATTGCGCGGAGACCGAAAAAACCGGCGTTGACATGTATATGGGATCGGGCGGCGCGCCTGAAGGGGTGCTGGCGGCCTCGGCGTTGAAATGCATGGGCGGGCAGATGTATGGCCGTCTTCTATTTCGCAATGATGATGAACGGGGCCGTGCGGCCAAAGCCGGCATTACCAATTTCAACCGGATTTATACGCGCGACGACATGGTTACACAGGATGTGATTTTTGCAGCCACCGGGGTTACTGACGGCTCTATTGTGCATGGCGCGCGGCGCGACGGGGAATATCTGGAAACTGAGACCATCCTCATGCGCTCTAAAACCGGGTCAGTGCGGCGCTTACAGTACCGCCAGAAAAACCGATGAAACCGGCGCTGATCCTGATTGATTTTCAAAAAGGGTTTGATGATCCGGTTTGGGGCGCGCGTAATAACCCTGACGCTGAAGCCAGGGCTGCCGATTTGCTAAACCATTGGCGTATGCAAGGCTGGCCGCTGTTTCATGTGCGCCATATCAGTGTTGAGCAAGGCAGCCCGCTATCTGGCAAAGGGTGCAATTTTCACGTTGGGTTGGCACCTCAGGGTAACGAGCCGGTGATCGATAAATCCGTCAACAGCGCCTTCATCGGTACAGACCTTGCGGCGCGCCTGCACGATAACGGGATTTCAAACCTCGTGATCTGCGGGCTGACCACACCGCACTGTGTTTCAACCACCACCCGCATGGCCGCAAACCTTGGATTTCATGTGCGGCTGGTGGCGGATGCTTGTGCCGCATATGCTACTAACGCGCGCATGGGCTGGAAAACAGGCGCACCCGAATTGCCCCCGGAAACCATCCACGATACGGCACTTGCCCATTTACACGGCGAATTTGCCGATGTGGTGGATACAGCCGCTATTTTAAGAGCATAGCTATGATCAAGCACGTAGGATTTCCTGAACCCGACAGCCCTTCTGCGTCACGAATATCCAAAGCAATACGCCGCACAGCACATTTGCTCGCCGTTGCGTTTATACTTGCTGTAATTATAAGCCGTCTCATTCTTATGTTCCCAAATATCATAGATATGTGGAAGATTGATAGTTGGAGGCTACGTGTGTTTCTTTTTCTGTCTCTTGTTGGGGGAATATTTGCTGTTGGCCGTTTATTCCTCGTGATCTACAGATCATTTTCTCATGAATTGGCCCCGAAATAAAGATTACGGCCCTTATGGTCTGAGCGTGCTGTCCTTGATCGTGCTTTAGGTTTAATATACGGCTGACAAGCAGTGCAAAACGATATGAGATATACAAAACCTATGAGCGCCTATCTGAATGTTGAAACATCGGCCACGCAGCGCCGCTGGGTTGGGCCATCCCTTGATGCAGAGCGTCTGGCGATGGCCATTTCGCAGGCGACAGGGTTTGTTGGCCTGTTGGGGCAAATATTGGCCAACCGCGCCGTACCCCCAGAGGACGCTAAAAATTACCTGACCCCAAGCCTGCGCGATCTGATGCCTGACCCTTCAAACATGCTTGATATGGACAAGGCCGTTGCGCGATTTCTGCAGGCCGTAGACGCAAAAGAACGCATCGCGATATTTGCGGATTATGACGTGGATGGCGGCAGTTCTGCGGCGCTTTTAATCGTCTGGCTGCGCGAAATGGGGTTGCAGGCGACCCTCTATATTCCTGACCGTATCGATGAAGGCTACGGGCCAAATGATGCGGCGATGGCAAAACTTGGCGCAGAGCACGACCTGATTATTACCGTTGATTGCGGCACGCTTAGCCACGGTCCCATCAAGGCTGCCGGGATCGATGTGATCGTGCTTGATCACCATCTTGGCGGCGAAACCTTGCCGGACGCAGTGGCGGTTGTGAACCCAAACCGTCAGGACGAAAGCGGTGATCTAAGCTATCTCTGTGCGGCCGGTGTTGTGTTCATGATGCTGGCTGCTGCCAATCGCAACCTGCGCAGCACTGGCAAAAACACACCTGATTTAATGGCGATGCTGGATCTGGTGGCGCTGGCAACCGTTGCCGATGTGGCACCGCTGGTCGGGTTTAACCGGGCGCTGGTCGTGCAGGGCTTAAAGGTTATGGCAGGGCGCAAACGTGTGGGGCTGGTGGCGCTGGCCGATGTTGCCAAGCTGAATTCGACCCCAAGCGCCTATCACCTTGGCTACCTTTTGGGGCCGCGCATCAATGCAGGCGGGCGGGTTGGTGCCGCAAACCTTGGCGCGCGTCTGCTGTCAACGGATGACCCCGCCGAGGCTACGGCACTGGCTGAACGGCTGGATGTGCTTAACGCTGAACGCCGTGATATCGAGGCGCGTGTTCTGGTGCAGGCCAGCGAACAAGTTGAAACGCGGGATGTTACGCGCGGGCTGGTCTGGGCGGCTGGTGATGGCTGGCACCCCGGCGTTGTCGGTATTGTCGCCAGCCGCCTGAAAGAAGCATTTAACCGCCCCGCTGTGGTCATCGGTCTTGACGGGGCCGAGGGCAAAGGCTCCGGGCGCTCGATCAACGGTATCGACCTTGGCAATGCGATTGCCACCCTTGCCCGTGAAGGGCTGTTATTAAAAGGGGGCGGGCATAAAATGGCCGCCGGGCTGTCAATTGAAACGGCGCAATTGGAGCCGGCCATGGAACGCCTGAGCGAACTGCTTGAGAAACAGGGCGCGGCCAAGGCTGGCAAGGCTGAGCTGCGCATTGACGGGCTGGTAACAATCGCCGGGGCCACGGTTGATCTGGTTGAAAAACTGGAGGCCGCCGGCCCCTTTGGTGCCTCTTCGCCCGCACCACGGATTGTTTTGGCCAGTGCGCGAATTACATTTGCCAAACGCGCCGGTGAGAACCACCTACGCCTGACTTTAAGCGACGGCAGCGGTGGCAAAATCGACGCAATCGCCTTTCGCGCATATGACACGCCGCTGGGGGCAATGCTGGAAAACCACAACGGTAAGGCTTTTCATTTTGCCGGGCGTTTGGAAATTGACGATTGGGGTGGGCGGCGGCGTGCAAAACTAAAACTTGAAGACGCAGCACCTGCGAGCTGAAAAACGCCAGAATTCGCAAATACCCTCTTGCAGACTCTGCCCCCATTCCGTAATACCCCCGCACAGAGAGTGGCACGCGCCCTTCGTCTATCGGTTAGGACGCTAGGTTTTCATCCTGGAAAGAGGGGTTCGATTCCCCTAGGGCGTACCACTCTTTGTTTTTCCGGGATATATGACTGCTCTGGGTGCAGTAATACATAGGTTTCAGGCTGAAAAAACTCTGGTATATTTTACAGGCGCGCGATGCCACGCGGCTGAATTTCTCAGTTTGAGCAAACCTTCGCGATAAGGTCTATTCAAGCTCCACCAGCAAATCCTTGGCGTCAACTTGCGCACCAGCGGTGACATGCACGGCCTTGATCACCCCGTCGCGGTCTGCGTGGATGCCGGTTTCCATTTTCATCGCCTCGATGGTGGCCAGCAAATCACCCTCTTTAACCTTTTGCCCAGCCGTGATGGACACTGTCGCGATTTGCCCGGGCATCGGGGCGCCAATGTGGTTGGCATTGCCAGCCTCGGCTTTTGGGCGTTTAGCCGTGGTGGCTGCGACCTTGCGATTGGGCACACGAATATTACGCGGCTGGCCATTGAGTTCAAAAAATACCTTGGCGTCACCGTTTTCGTCGGTTTCGCCTACGGCTTGCAGGCGGATTTCGAGGGTCTTGCCCGGGTCGATCTCGGCGCTGATTTCCTCGCCAGGCTGCATACCATAGAAAAACGTTTTGGTGGGCAGGGTGCGCACGGGGCCGTAGGTGCGGTGGCGGCCCATATAGTCCAGAAATACTTTGGGGTACATCAGATAGCCGCATAGATCCTCATCATCCACTTTGAACCCGTCAAGCTGGTGCGAAACATCGCTGCGCACCCTTTCCAAATCGGTGGGTTCCATTGACTGGCCGGGGCGGGTTGTCACGGGGGCCTCTCCTTTTAACACCTTGTTCACAATATTTGCCGGAAAGCCGCCCGGAGGTTGGCCAAGATTGCCGCGCAGCATGTCTGCGACACTGTCAGGAAAAGCGACATCAATGTCGGGATCCTCAACCTGTTGGCGACTTAAGCCTTGTGAAACCATCATCAGCGCCATATCCCCAACCACCTTGGACGAGGGGGTAACCTTTACAATATCACCGAACATCTGGTTAACGTCGGCATAGGTTTGCGCGACCTCGTGCCAGCGTTCTTCAAGGCCCAGACTACGCGCTTGTGCCTTGAGATTGGTGAACTGGCCGCCGGGCATTTCATGCAGATATACCTCCGAGGCCGGGGCCGAGAGGCCGCTTTCAAATGCGGCATATTGGTGGCGCACAGATTCCCAGTAACCGGAAACCTCGCGGATGGCAGTGATATCCAGCCCCGTGTCGCGCGCCGTGTGGCGCAACGCTTCAACCACAGAACCAAGACAGGGCTGCGAGGTGCCGCCGGAAAATGCATCCATCGCAAGATCAACCGCATCAACACCTGCTTCGCAGGCCGCAAGGATTGTACCTGCGGCAAGGCCGGATGTGTCATGGGTGTGAAAATGGATCGGCAGGCCGACCTCTTGTTTCAGGGCCTTGATCAGCACCAGTGCCGCGGCAGGTTTCAGCAACCCTGCCATATCTTTGAGGCCCAGAATATGCGCCCCTGCCGCCTGCAAATCCTTGCCCATCGCAACATAGTATTGCAGGTCATACTTGGCGCGCTCGGGGTCCAGAATATCGCCTGTGTAACAGATCGTACCTTCGCAAACCTTGCCAGATTCATGCACCGCATCCATGGCTACGCGCATGTTTTCCACCCAGTTGAGGCTGTCAAAAACACGGAAAACATCAACGCCGGTTTCAGCCGCCTGAGCGACAAATTTTTGCACAACGTTATCGGGGTAATTCGTATAACCCACACCATTGCTGGCGCGCAGCAACATCTGTGTCATCAGGTTTGGCATGCGTGCGCGCAAATCGCGCAAGCGTTGCCACGGGCATTCTTGCAAGAAACGGTAGGCGACATCAAAAGTCGCGCCGCCCCATGCCTCCATACTGAAAAGCTGCGGCAGGTTATGGGAATAGGTTTCAGCGATATTCAGCATATCAATCGAGCGCATCCGCGTCGCCAGCAAAGACTGGTGTCCGTCGCGCATTGTTGTGTCAGTGATCAACAGTTGTTTTTGCGCCAGCATCCAGTCAGCCACCGCTTGTGGACCCTTTTCTTCAAGCAGATTGCGCGTGCCATAGGCAGGTTTTTCAACTAGAAATGCCGGGGTTTTTGGCGCGCGGGCATGTGTTGACGGTTTTGCCCGCCCTTCGGTTTCAGGATGTCCGTTAACAGTAATATCGGCGATATAGGTCAAAATACGGGTGGCGCGATCCCGGCGTTTGGTGAATTTAAACAAATCCGGCGTGTTATCAATAAATGTCGTGGTATATGTATTATCCAGAAACGTCGGGTGTTTCAGAAGGTTCTCCACAAACGCGATGTTGGTGGATACGCCGCGGATACGAAATTCGCGCAAAGCCCGGTCCATGCGGGCAATTGCGGCCTCGGGGGTGTTCGCCCAAGCTGTCACTTTTTCCAACAAACTATCGTAATACCGTGTGATTACCGCGCCGCTATAGGCCGTGCCGCCATCTAGCCGTATTCCCATGCCTGTTGCGCTGCGATAGGCGGTGATACGCCCGTAATCGGGGATGAAATTGTTTTGCGGATCCTCTGTGGTAACACGACATTGCAGCGCATGACCGTTGAGCGTGATATCACTTTGGCTAGGCTTGCCGGTGGCGTCGGCCAGGCTTGCACCCTCGGCCAACAGGATCTGGGCGCGCACGATATCAATGCCCGTAACCTCTTCGGTGACGGTGTGTTCGACCTGCACGCGGGGGTTAACTTCGATGAAAAAGAACTCTTCTGTGTCCATATCCATCAAAAACTCAACCGTACCTGCGCATTCGTAGCCTACATGGGCACAAATTTTGCGGCCCAAAGCACACAGTTCTTCGCGTTGCTCTTGGGATAAATATGGTGCCGGGGCGCGTTCCACCACTTTTTGATTGCGCCGTTGCACCGAACAGTCGCGTTCCCACAGATGATATATATCACCGTGGCAATCCCCCAGAATTTGCACCTCGACGTGGCGCGCGCGCTCTACCAGACGTTCCAGAAAACCCGCGCCATTGCCAAAAGCGGCTTCGGCCTCGCGGCGGCCTTCCAGAACCATGTCCTCCAGATCATCCTTCTTCATAATCCGGCGCATGCCCCGCCCACCGCCACCCCAACTGGCCTTAAGCATAAACGGATAACCGACCGCATCGGCCATGGCGTGAACTTTGGTCATATCATCTGGTAAAACATCCGTCGCCGGCACCACCGGCACGCCAGCAGCGATTGCAACCTGGCGCGCGCTGGCTTTATCGCCAAGCTTGCGCATAGTCGCCGCTTTGGGGCCGATAAATGTGATGTTATTTGCATCGCAAGCATCAACAAAATCAGGGTTTTCGGACAAAAGCCCATAGCCGGGATGAATCGCATCGGCCCCGCACTCAAGGGCCACGCGGATAATCTCATCAATCGAAAGATACGCCGCAACCGGCCCCATATCTTTACCAATGCGATAAGCTTCGTCCGATTTAAAGCGGTGCAGGGATAGCTTATCCTCTTCGGCATAAACCGCCACGGTGCGCTTACCCATCTCATTGGCTGCGCGCATTACGCGAATAGCAATTTCACCACGGTTAGCTACAAGAATTTTGCGGAAATCTTTCATCACGGAACCTTTCAGAGTTGGGTGACGGGCCAGTCACGGCTTTTTAACCGAGGCGCACGGGTTCTTCAATGCACAACAATCAATAAAAAGGAACATATTGCGAACATTGTGCTTTATTTTCGCAACACAAGCAGATAGTTTCGCATCCATGAGTGACCATGATTTCGATGAAGATGCCGCATTTGAGGCCGCCAGCCGCCCCAGCCTGTCAACGCAGGCCATGGCCGCGCGCCCGGCGCCTTATCTGGATGACCTGAACCCACCGCAACGCGAGGCGGTGGAAACACTGGACGGGCCGGTTTTGGTATTGGCAGGGGCTGGCACGGGGAAAACCAAAGCATTAATTACGCGGGTAGTGCATTTGCTGAATAAAGGGCGCGCCAAGCCGAATGAAATATTGGTGGTAACGTTTACGAACAAGGCCGCACGCGAGATGAAAATGCGGATTGGGCATGAGATTGGCGGCGCGATCGAAGGCATGCCGTGGCTTGGCACGTTTCATTCGATTTGTGTGAAACTGCTGCGCCGTCATGCTGAACTGGCGGGGTTGAAAACCACCTTTACGATTCTGGATACGGATGACCAGATACGGTTGTTGAAACAACTTATCCGCGCCGAAAACATTGATGAAAAACGTTGGCCTGCGCGGATGCTGGCCAGCTATATCGACGCTTGGAAAAATCGCGCCTGGTCGCCGGATATGGTGCCAGCCTCCGAGGCGGGCATGTATGACGGGCGCGGGGTGGAGTTTTACGGGCAATATCAAGCCCGCCTGAAAACCCTAAACGCCGTCGATTTTGGCGATTTACTGCTGCATGTGGTGCAGATTTTCCAAAAACACCCCGATGTGCTGGCGCAATATCAACGTTGGTTCAAATATATTCTGGTGGACGAGTATCAGGACACCAATGTCGCGCAATACCTGTGGCTGCGCCTTTTGGCGGCAGGGCATAAAAATATATGCTGTGTGGGCGATGACGATCAGTCGATTTACGGTTGGCGCGGCGCCGAGGTTGGCAATATCCTGAAGTTTGAAAAGGATTTCCCTGGGGCCAAAATGGTGCGGTTGGAGCAAAACTATCGTTCCACCCCACATATTCTGGCCGCTGCCAGTGCCGTGATTTCAGGCAACGAAACCCGCCTTGGCAAAACACTGTGGACAGATGCGAAAGATGGCGAAAAGGTTCGCCTGATCGGCCATTGGGACGGCGACGAGGAAGCCCGCTGGATTGGCGAGGAGATCGA
>CAYSAZ010000042.1:7840-11698 GCA_964429065.1 uncultured Rhodobacterales bacterium | reverse complement strand
GTGATCGGCGGGCCTCGGTTTTATGAACGCCTCGAAATTCGCGACGCAATGGCGTATTTTCGGGTTGTGGTTAGCCCTGACGACGGGTTGGCGTTTGAGCGGATTGTGAACACGCCAAAACGCGGGCTTGGCGATAAGGCACAACTGACGATTAACACGGTGGCGCGGGATAACGGCATTTCAATGCTGGAAGCGGCACGGATTGTTGTGGGCGAAAAACTGCTAACCCCGCGTGCGTGCAATTCGCTGGGCAAGCTGGTGGATAGCTTTGATCGCTGGCGGTCGCTTATTACGGGTCCGGCGGTGCTTCCTATTGATGATCAGCTTGATGATTATAATGTCATAGACGAAGGTGCCGAACCGGCTGTTGAAGGCTCTCAAAACAGACCGGCAGACCTGAGCCATGTGGAACTGGCCGAAATAATTCTGGATGAAAGCGGTTACACTGACCATTGGAAGAATGACAAATCCCCCGATGCGGCGGGGCGGCTTGAAAACCTGAAAGAGCTGGTGAAAGCACTTGAGGAATTTGAAAATTTTCAAGGGTTTCTGGAGCATATCTCGTTGGTGATGGAAAACGCGCAGGATGACGCGGGCGAAAAGGTTTCGATCATGACATTGCACGGCGCCAAAGGGTTGGAGTTCCCCTGTGTTTTTCTGCCGGGTTGGGAGGACGGGCTGTTTCCAAGCCAGCGCAGTATGGATGAAAGTGGCCAAAAAGGGGTGGAGGAGGAACGGCGCCTCGCTTACGTCGGGATCACACGGGCCGAGGAAATCTGCACCATCAGTTTTGCGGCCAACCGGCGGATTTATAACCAATGGCAAAACGCGCTGCCCTCACGGTTTATTGACGAGCTGCCCGCTGAGCACGTCGATATCCTGACCCCTCCGGGGCTGTACGGCGGCAGTTTTGGCGCAGCGGCTCCAAAGGATTTTGGCGGTCTGATGCGCGGCTCTGATCTTGAAGGGCGAGTGGCCAAGGCGGATGTCTACAATTCTCCGGGCTGGAAACGCATGCAATCACGCACGAAACGCCCTCATGCCAGTCCAGCGCAAGCGCGTAACATGATCTCAGACGCCGAAACCCTGCCGGATTTTGGCCTTGGCGACCGGGTGTTCCACCAGAAATTCGGCTATGGCGCAGTGATCGAGATCGACCGTGACAAGCTGACGGTCCTGTTTGATAAAGCCGGTGAGAAAAAGGTGATGGCAAGCTTTGTGACAACGCCGGATGCCGCGTCGTTTTAAGGCAAATTACGGATGTTTGCTTTAATCATATGACAGCACAGGTTATTTCGAAATAGGCATCCCTAACAATTATTTGCTCAACGATTTGGGCCTGTTGTGCCTTCTTTTCGGTGATTAAACGGGGTGATTATGCAGATGGCAGACGTGATTATATCGCAGATTTTGCCGCACGGAGACTGTTTGAAAATTTAGCGGGCTGTTGTTGATGACTCTACACTAGAACAACCACTGGTTGAATGCTATTTGGATGTAAATAAGAACGCCCCGTCAGGGGGAGGATCCTGCGGGGCGTTCTTTTTAGCCAGAGTAATGGGAGGAAAACTCTGGTTTGGGTATTTATTTGCCGTAAACGGATTCGTGTGCGACGCCGTGCAATCCGCCGCGGCTTAGGCCAAGATCGGCTAGCTCGCGGTTGGACAGTTGGTTTAATTCGTTAACAGTACGCATGTACAAACGGTGGTCGGCACTGGCTTGGCGAAAGTTTGCGAATGCGTTGGTGATGTGCGCGAAAAGCGAAACGGATGTAGTGTTGGCAGATACATAAGCCATGATATATTCCTTTATTTACGGGCGGCCCTGATTGTTTTTTAGCCGGAGTATTCTTTGATGTCCTTGATATAGTTAGCCTCGCAAATATCACAACGCACAGTTTAACAGTCCCGTTATGCAAGAAATGCATGGCTAAAATTGCGCTGGCCAAATCAGTGCAACAGGCATAGTTCTGAGGATATGAATCTTTCAGCACTGCAATCTCCGGGATATCGGCTTTATATGATAGGCAATGTCTTTGGTATGAATGCCAACTGGATATTACGGCTGGTTATTGGCTGGTTGGCGTGGGATTTAACAAAATCTGCCAGTTTTGTCGGGTTGGTAAGCTTTTTGAATTTTGCACCCGTTCTATTGGGTGGCCCGATATTCGGTGTAATCACTGATCGTGTTGATTTGAAAAAAGCTGCGGTGCTGGTGCAGATAGTCATTGCAAGCCTTGCTTTTATTTTATGTACCTCTTTGGCATTAAACATGGTGGATGCACGATTTATCGCAATCTATTCGGTGATTATCGGTTTGGCCATGTCAGCCTATCAGCCGGTTCGTCTGTCGCTTGGCCCACGTTTGGTAGACGCTGGGCGGATTTCTTCGGTTGTCGGTCTGGGCGCGCTCAATTTCAATATCAGCCGTCTTACAGGACCGGCGCTCGGCGGGATACTGATTGCAAATATCGGGGTCACTTTGACGATTTTTGTAGTTTGTGTGCTGTATATTCCATTTTTACTTATCCTGTCGCACCTAAACCCTCGCAAACGCGCAGGTACGACCGTTCATTTGCCGTTTTGGAAATCATTCAGACAGGGTTTGGCGATTATCCTGTCTCATAGAATTATGTTGATTGCATTTACCGTAACCGGCTTCTTTTCTGTTATTGTACGTGGATCCCTGGAAATCTTGCCAATTATTGCAGACGGTGTTTTCGCCAAAGGTGCCATTGGGTTGGGTGTGCTGACCGCAGCTGCTGGCGTGGGGGCATTATTGGCCTCATTATTGCAGATCATTATAACGCCAGTGGTCAAAGGGCGTGTGCCGACAAGGGCGTTATTGGCCACAATCGGGGGGGCCGCATTGACCTTTGGCTTGGGGATTACCCATAGC
This sequence comes from uncultured Rhodobacterales bacterium, assembly GCA_964429065.1. GTDB lineage: Bacteria > Pseudomonadota > Alphaproteobacteria > Rhodobacterales > Rhodobacteraceae > NORP23. The sequence continues at coordinate 8,800 of CAYSAZ010000042.1, read as the reverse complement.
TGGCCAGTCTCGGTTGCACTGATTGCCGGCATTGGGTTTACCAGCACAATTGTCGGGGTAAATTTCCAGTCGCTGGTACAAATGCAGCTTGATGACGACATTCGCGGGCGGGTCATGAGCCTGTGGATGACCATCGCGGTTGGTGGCACAGCGATGGGAGCCTTGGCGTTGGGCGTATTGATCGATGCTATCGGAATTTCGCTGACCCTAGGGGGCGTTGGCGGCGCAAGTTTTTTGGTATTCCTCGCTTTTTTGCCGCGCCTCAGACGCTGAGTGCGGGCAAAATGCCAACCGGCCATCGACGATGAATGCGCCGATCGCTTCTTGTCCTGCAGGCGAGGCCAGCCAGTCGCTAAAAATCTTGGCGGCCTCGTATTTTACATGCGCAAATCGCGCGGGGTTAACCAAAATAATACCGTATGGATTATAGAGGATTTCGTCGCCGGAAAATACTTTCACCAGATCGCCACGGTTACGAAATGTTGTCCAAGTGCCATCATCCGATAGTGTATACGCATTCGCCGCCGAGGCAAAATTGAGCGTCGTGCCCATGCCAGAGCCGATCTCCTGATACCAGGCGCCTTTGGGGGTGATCCCGGCGGATTGCCAGATTTCCAACTCACGCAGATGCGTGCCGCTGTTATCCCCGCGAGAGGCGAATTTGCTTTCAGATTGTGCAATCAGCGCCAAAGCCTCTGCTGCGGTATGCGCATCTTTCACGCCGGCAGGGTCGTTCATTGGACCTAGAATAATAAACTGGTTGAACATCACATCCCGCCGCTCGATCCCGTATCCCTCTTTGATAAAGGCATCTTCCGAAGGGCGGTGGTGCACCAGTAAAACATCGGCATCCCCACTGCGTGCAATGCGCAAAGCCTGCCCTGTACCCACAGCAACAACACGCACTGATATACCTGTTTGGGCTGTGAACTGAGGCAGGATAAATTCAAAAAGGCCCGA
>CAYSAZ010000042.1:0-7740 GCA_964429065.1 uncultured Rhodobacterales bacterium | reverse complement strand
GTTGCCATCAATACCTTGACCCCTGTGGCTGATATTTCCTGAACCAGCCCCTCTAACTCTTTGGTCGAGGCCGGATCAAGGCTGGCGCTGGGTTCATCAAGCAAGATCACCTGTGGGCGGGTAACCCAGGCCCGTGCCAAGGCAAGACGCTGCTTTTCACCGCCCGACAGACTGGCTGCAGGGGCGGTGCTATGGTCTGTCAGACGTGCCTTGTGCAAAGCTGCCGCAACGCGCGTGGTACGTTCCGGTTTTGCCACGTTATATGCGATCAACGGATATTCCACGTTTGCCGCCACAGACCGGCGCAATAACGGTGTTTCCTGAAACATAAAACTGCGATTACGACGGGTGGTTTCTGCGGGTTGGCCGTTCCATAGCACCACCCCGTCAGAGGCACGAAACTGCCCATGGCAAAGTTTAATGAACAGACTTTTCCCAGCCCCGTTATGCCCCAAAATCGCCGTGATACCCGGTGTGGTCAGCGTCAAATCAAGCGGACCAAGCAAAGTCTTGGCGCCACGTTCCACGCGGGCGGATTTCAACACAAGGGATTGGAACTGGCCTGCCATCAGGGAACCTCCTGATATTTACGACCAATTTGGCTGATCGCGTAAATAATGGCATTCACACTGATGGCGATAGAAATTAGAACGGCCCCCAGTGCCAGTGCCAGTTCCAGATTCCCCTTAGAGGTTTCCAGCGCGATCGTTGTGGTCATTACCCGGGTCAGCCCGTTAATATTCCCCCCGACAATCAATACGGCCCCGACCTCGGCAATAGCGCGCCCGAAACCGGCCAGAACGGCGGTGCTGACGCCAAAACGGGCGTCCCAAAGCAGGGTGCGCAGCTTTAACATCGGGCTAACATCAAGAGACATCATCAGGTCTTTGTATTCACGCCGCAAAGGGGCGACGGCTTCACGGGTGAGGGCCATAACAATTGGTAAAATCAGGATGGTTTGGGCAATAATCATGGCGTTTGGGGTAAATAACAGCCCGTATTTCCCCAAGGGTCCGGCCCGCGATAGCAATAGATATACCCCCAGGCCAACCACAACAGGTGGCAGCGCCATCATGGCATTGGACAACACCACCAGCACCTGACGCCCCGGAAAACGCCATATGGCCAGCGCCGCCCCAAGTGGTGCACCGATGATCAGGCTAATCAAAACCGCAGACAGGCTGACGCGCAACGACAACCCGATAATCGCCAGCAGGGTCGGGTCAAATTTGGCCACAAGGACCCAGGCTGCGTAAAGTGTTTCCATGGTGCTCTTTCGGACTGCCATTGTTTAGGCATAATCTATCCGCAAGGGAAGCCCCGCAAACCCATCTTGGGCCTTACTATCTATCCAACAGCTATTAAAAAACTGGAATCGTGTTGCAAAAGTGGTGTTAATATCGTGTTATGCGCACAGTTTGACGCAAGTCATCCATAAAACTAGGGAGAAAATAATGAAAAAACTACTTCTTGCGACAGCCGCATCTTCGCTGATCGCTACGTCGGCGTTCTCAGCTGGCCATGAAATCAACGTCGGGATCATCCTCGGCTTTACCGGCCCGATTGAATCACTGGTCGCTGATATGGGACCGTCCGCAGAATTCGCATTTGCCGAGGTTAATGCGTCTGGCCTGCTACTTGGTGGCAAAACGCTCGTTGTTGTCAGCGGCGATTCTACGTGCATCGATTCCGCGGCTGCTACGGCTGTTGCTGAAAAGCAGATCACGGCTGACAATGTTGCAGCTATCGTGGGCGCCGATTGTTCCGGTGTTACCGGCGCGATTGCGTCTAACGTAGCTGTGCCAAACGGCGTGGTTATGATTTCACCTTCCGCGACATCACCTGGTCTGTCCACTATCGATGACAACGGCCTGTTCTTCCGCACCGCGCCCTCCGATGCGCGCCAAGGTGCGGTGATGGCTGACGTTCTTATGGACAAAGGCATCAAAGTAGTTGCCGTGACCTACACCAACAACGACTATGGCAAAGGTCTGGCCGATGCGTTTGAAGCCTCGTTCGAAGCCCTTGGTGGTGAGATCACGATTTCAGCTGCACATGAAGACGGCAAAGCGGATTACTCTGCTGAAGTTGCTGCACTGGCTGCTGCCGGTGGCGATATCCTTGCAGTTCTGGGGTATGCTGACCAAGGCGGTAAAGGCATCATCCAGGCATCGCTTGATACAGGCGCGTTTGATACTTTCGTAATGGGCGACGGCATGAAATCCGATGCGCTGATCGAAGCTATCGGTTCTGACCTGAACGGCTCCATCGGAACGCAACCTGGTTCTGACGGTGACGGCGCTGCAATGTTGATCGAGATGCTAACAGGTACTGTTGGTCATCCCGACGGCCCGTTCACGGCTGAAAGCTATGACGCGGCTGCCTTGATCGCACTGGCTATGCAAGCTGGTGGTTCTGCGGATCGTGCAAGCATTGCTGCAAACGTCATGAACGTTGCCAATGCTCCGGGTGAAGTTATTCTTCCGGGTGAACTGGCCAAAGGTCTGCAAATTCTGGCAGACGGCGGCGAGATCAACTACGAAGGTGCATCCGGCGTAGAACTGATTGGCCCGGGCGAGGCTGCCGGTTCTTACCAAGAGTATGAAATCATCGACGGTGCGTTTGTTACACAGCGCTACCGTTAATCGACGTTTTCGTTAACATGAAACAGCCCGATTACTTTCGGGCTGTTTTCGTATTTAAAGGGCTGTAGGTATGATCAAGGTTGAAAACCTGCATATGTATTTCGGTGGAATCAAGGCGGTCAACGGGACCAGCATTGAGATTGCCAAAGGATCAATTACCGGGTTGATCGGACCAAATGGCGCAGGGAAAACCACGCTGTTTAACGTGATTGCCGGACATTACAAACCAACCTCGGGGCGGGTGTTTCTGGACGGTGAGGATATCACCGGCCTGTCCCCGCACGAATTGTTTGGCAAAGGGTTGCTGCGAACTTTTCAAATCGCCCATGAATTTTCCACGCTAAGCGTGCGGGAAAACCTGATGATGGTTCCGGGCGCACAAGCCGGTGAAACTCTGTGGAATGCTTGGTTCAAAGGCAAGGCCGTGCGCACCCAAGAAGCCGAGGTTGCACGCAAAGCCGACGAGGTGATCGAGTTTCTGGAAATCAGCCACGTCGCCGATGAGCTGGCGGGGAACCTGTCGGGGGGGCAGAAAAAACTGCTGGAATTGGGACGCACCATGATGGTGGATGCCAAAATCGTATTTCTGGACGAGGTCGGCGCGGGCGTCAACCGCACGTTGCTCAACACCATTGGCGATGCGATTTTACGGCTTAATCAGGAACGCGGCTATACGTTTTGCATGATCGAACACGACATGGATTTCATCAGCCGTCTGTGTGATCCCGTTATTTGCATGGCCGAGGGGCAAGTGCTGGCGGAGGGCACTGTGGACGCCGTGAAAAACAACGAGGCCGTGATCGAGGCGTATCTTGGCACGGGGTTAAAGAATAAGACGGTGAAGGCATGAAGCGTCTTATCGCTGCTCTGACCTTTATGATGGTGGCAAGCGCTGGCGTGGCGCAGACCTGCACCCCGTATTTTGTCGTCGACTTTTGCATGGAGGGCACCTACTGGGACGGCGTTGGAACCCATGAATTTGACCGGATGTTGTTTTGGGAAGATGAAGCCACGCAGCTTGAAGTCGGCAATATGGGCAGCATTGGATATGAAGAATTTCTCGGCCCTAATTTTGATGCATTGAGCGCAGTCATGGACGGCATTTTTGACAACGCAACCAATATTGCTATTGATCGGTTCAAACCGCTTGGCGATGATATCCCCGCAATCACCAATACCTCGCTATATACAGCGGACCATAGAGCACTGGTTCATACATTAATCGCCGTTAATGGCATGATGTTGTGGATCATCACTTCTGAAACGGGTGACACCGTCAGCGAAACCCATATTCAACGCCATATCGAGGCCATCAGTTCCATTCGAGTGCGATCATGAGAATGTGGGCGGCATTGTTAACGGTGTTTCTGGCGCTGCCTGCTCTGGCGCAAGAATACCTTTTCTCGGACGATTGTTTGTATATTAACGATGTGTTTTACATGTGTGATCAGGTGAACGAGTGGGTGACACTGGAGCTGCCCGAGGATTTGCAAGGCGTTGGCTTTCAATTTAAGGACGGGATTAACGCCTCGGTCGAGGTCATGGCAAGTGTGTGGGTTGGCATTCAGGTTCGAGCCCAAAGGTATAGTAGCGAAGGTTCGGACCTTTTGATCCCTGAAGAGTTAACCACAATCGACGGGTTTCCCGCGATTACGCATATTCAGCTTACCCAATGGAACGGGCAGGATGTTGTTATCGTCCGCACACGCTTGTTGCTGCACCAAGTCAGCCTTCGCGCCGAAACCACGCAATTTGCTAATAATTACACACCAGAACACGCTGCCCGACACGCGGAAATGTTGGCGGGCATTACCCATGAATGGAGTTTCGATTGAGCTTTCTAATCGGTGAAAATATGACTGGCGGCTATGGCGGTGCGGATATTCTGCATGACTGTACCATCGCCGTTGAAAAAGGCGAGATCGCGGTGATTGTTGGCCCGAACGGGGCTGGGAAATCCACAGCGATGAAGGCGGTTTTCGGGATGCTGGACATCCACAAAGGCCGCGTGATGCTGGATGGAAACGATATTTCTGCCCTCTCGCCGCAGGATCGTGTTAAGGCAGGCATGGGGTTTGTGCCGCAGAATAATAACGTGTTTACGTCTTTGAGCGTTGGCGAAAACCTTGAAATGGGCGCCTATATCCGCACGGATGATTTCGCCGATACGCTGGCGCAGGTGTTTGATCTTTTCCCGATGCTTAAAGACAAACGCCGCCAACCAGCCGGGGAACTTTCAGGTGGTCAGCGCCAACAGGTCGCCGTTGGCCGCGCGCTAATGACCCAGCCATCAGTGTTGATGCTGGATGAACCAACTGCCGGCGTTTCTCCGATTGTTATGGACGAACTTTTTGACCGCATTATCGAGGTCGCGCGTACTGGTATCGCCATCCTGATGGTCGAGCAAAATGCACGCCAAGCCCTGAATATCGCCGATAAAGGCTACGTTCTGGTACAGGGTCGCAATCGTTTCACGGACACGGGCGAGGCGCTGCTGGCCAATCCCGAGGTCCGCAAATCTTTCTTGGGGGGTTAGGGTATGACTGACATTCTTAACGCGCTTATCCTGATCTCGAACTTTGTCCTTGTTCCGGCCACGGCTTATGGGGCGCAGCTTGCGCTTGGGGCGCTCGGGGTTACGCTGGTTTACAGCATTTTGCGGTTTTCCAACTTTGCCCATGGCGACACGATGGCGTTTGGTACGATGGTTGTGATCTTGTTTACATGGTGGTTTCAGTCGATGGGTATCTCAATTTACCCGTTGCCAACGGCCTTGCTGGCCCTGCCATTTGGCATTCTGGCAACCATTGGTATGGTGCTGGCGACAGACAGAATGGTTTATCGGTTTTATCGAAAACAGCGCTCTGTGCCGATCATATTTGTGATGGCCTCGGTCGGGGTGATGTTCATAATGAACGGCATTGTGCGCTTTATCATTGGTCCTGATGACCAAAAGGTTGCGGATGGCGCGCGTTTTATTTTAAAGGCCAAAGAGTTCAAGGCGACCACGGGAATGGCCGAAGGGTTGACGATCAAGGTCTCTCAGGCCCTGACCCTTGGTATTGCTGTGCTCATTGTTATCGCGCTGTTCTGGTTTTTGCAAAGAACCCGTACCGGCAAGGCGATGCGCGCCTATTCCGACAATGAGGATCTGGCGTTGCTGTCAGGTATCAACCCCGAAAAAATCGTGATGATCACATGGATTATTGCCGCGACGCTGGCGACCATTGCCGGCACACTTTACGGCATCGATAAAAGTTTTAAGCCGTTCACGTATTTTCAACTGCTGTTGCCGATTTTTGCTGCGGCGGTTGTTGGTGGCATCGGTAACCCGTTTGGCGCCATCGCCGGTGGGTTCGTTGTGGCATTTTCCGAGGTTACGATCACCTATGCCTATAAGAAATTCTTGAAATACCTGCTGCCGGAAAATCTGGAACCTAACAGTCTGATGCAACTGTTATCCACCGATTACAAGTTCGCCGTATCCTTTGTGATCCTTGTGATGGTGTTGCTGATAAGACCGACAGGTATATTCAAAGGGAGAGTGTCATGAACCGCAATGTCCTTTTGTTCAGCGGCATGTTTGCCCTGATTGCCATCGTTGGTTTCACCCAAAGCTGGTCGGTCGCTCTGACGATATTTAACCTGTGTCTGATTTCATCCATTATGGCGCTCGGGGTGAATATCCAATGGGGTTATGCGGGGCTGTTTAACGTTGGTGTCATGGGGTTTGCAGCCCTTGGCGGGATCGCCGCAGTGCTGGTTTCCAAACCACCAATCCCAGAGACATGGGCCGTTGGGGGCATCGGTATTGGCCTGAGCTTGTTGGCCCTTATCGGCACTATCGTGGCCATTTGGGCTACGCGGCGTTACATCAGGGGGCGGTGGCGCAATCTGGCTACGGGCCTGACAATTATCGCCGGATTTTTCATCATCCGCGCTATTTTTGATCCTGCAGTTCATGCGATTGAGGCTTTTGAGCCAGCTAAAACCGGGTACTTGGGTGGGCTGGGCCTACCGATTATTTTCTCGTGGCTGGTTGGTGGCGTTTTTGCGGCGGCCGGTGCCTGGCTTGTAGGTAAAATCGCGCTGGGGCTGCGCACGGATTATTTGGCAATTGCCACCTTGGGCATCGCCGAAATTATCATCGCGGTCCTGAAGAACGAGGATTGGCTGACCCGGGGTGTGAAAAACGTCGCCGGGCTGTCGCGCCCTGTCCCGCGTGAGATTGCGCTGCAAAACTCCGACTGGTTTATCGCCTTGGCCGATCGGTTGGGCACAAACGTTATTACCTTTTCATCCATCTTTGTGAAACTGTCCTATAGCCTGCTGTTTGCCACCGTTCTGTTGATAATTCTGTGGCTGTCGGAACGCGCGCTCAAATCCCCATGGGGTCGTATGATGCGCGCCATTCGTGATAATCGTGACGCGGCCGAGGCCATGGGCAAAGATGTAACGGGGCGGCATTTGCAGGTCTTTATTCTTGGTTCAGCCGTTGTCGGAATCGCCGGGGCCATGTTGACCACCCTTGATGGGCAATTCATCCCGACCTCCTATAACCCGCTGCGCTTCACGTTTTTGATCTGGGTGATGGTTGTGGTTGGCGGGTCTGGTAATAACTGGGGCGCTGTGCTGGGTGGATTTCTGATCTGGTTTGTCTGGATTGAAGCGGAACCGGCCGGAACATGGTTTATGGACCTTGTGACCTCGGGTATGCTTGAAAGCAGCGCGTTGCGCGCCCACCTGATCGAGGCCGCTCCACACATGCGCCTGGTGATCATGGGTTTGATCCTGTTACTGGTACTAAGGTTTAGCCCACGTGGTTTGATACCGGAAAAAAGCGGGCGTTAACCACCCCCTTAGAATGCCTTGAATGTCAGGGTGGTTAATGAACGTTTAATCCCGGAAATGCTTAGCAGGTTTTCGTTAATATATTTGCCAATATCGGCGCCTTCGGAGATATAAACCTTAAGCATAAGGTTAAAATCACCGCTGGTTGAGAACATCTCGGAGACGAACTCACGTTCATAAATTGCATCGGCAACCTCATAGGTTTTGCCCGGTTCACCTTTGTGGCCATTCTGCCGGTGGGCAT
>CAYSAZ010000041.1:0-21426 GCA_964429065.1 uncultured Rhodobacterales bacterium | reverse complement strand
TCTTTGGCAACGGTCACGCCGTCTTTGGTGATGCGCGGGGCGCCGAACGATTTGTCGAGAATCACGTTACGGCCTTTAGGGCCAAGTGTAACTTTCACGGCATTTGCCAGAATATCAACGCCAGCCAGCATGCGATTGCGTGCATCTGTGTTGAATTTTACGTCTTTTGCAGCCATTTTGGATGCTCCTTATAATTGGATCGCTTAGGCAATAATGCCCAGAATATCGGATTCTTTCATGATCAACAGTTCTTCACCGTCAAGCTTGATTTCTGTGCCGGACCATTTGCCAAACAGGATTTTGTCGCCTGCTTTAACGTCCATCGCAATGCGCTCGCCGTCTTCATCACGTGCGCCTGCACCAACAGAAACAACCTCACCCTCAGAGGGTTTTTCTTTAGCTGAATCAGGGATAATAAGACCGCCAGCTGTTTTCTCGTCTTCTTCCAGACGACGTACAACGACGCGATCATGCAAAGGTGTAAATGCCATTCTCGGATGCTCCTCATGTGTATTTTGATTGGGGTGGCAGGCATTATCACTCGCCACCACTGAGTGCTAACAAAAGGTATTTAGGCAGAGGCACAGGGTGTGTCAAGGTCGCTGTGAATAATCAAAATCCATTTAAAATCTCATCCAACAGAATAGACTTTGCATATTCGATCCTTTGAAGTTCGGTAGGTCTCGAAACCCATAGAAGCATAATAGGCCAGACCATCGACGTTTTGATCACCAATCGTTGCGTCAATTTTCTTCAGCTCAGCATTTTTAGCAGCAATAAGAGTCATAGAAAACAACCCTTTGCCAATGCCGTTGCGTGCAGCTGATGGTGTAACATGCGTTCCAATTATACCCCAACCAGCAAACACGCCATATTTGTTATTTTCCGTCGCCAGTTTCAAAATTTGAAATCCTAGTATTACGCCCTCCTCCTCAGCGACAGTACAAAATATTTTTTCGGGACTCACAACATAGTTTGTGCGCACAAAGCTCTGATCCGCCGGCGCACTGCGCATTCCGGCTTTTACCAGCGCTTGCAACACGTTGCTTATCGCTTCTATATCCGACTCTTTTGCTGAACGATAATCCATTATTGCCTCGCCTTAATCTAAATAACTACGCTAATAACCAACGGCGACAAAGCTTGAATGTCAACCTGATGGTCCGTAAAACGGGATACCATACCGCAATCTTAATTACACTAAAAGTCGTACTGTTTGGTTCCCTCACGCCCCCCATCACCCACCCCGTAAACCCCGCGCGAAACCCGTTCAAACCAGCCGTAATGATTATCCGCCATAATCCGTGTCGCCGTCGGCACCCCTGCACCTTTGGCGACATCCGCCCCTTTGCTCGCCCCATGTTCCACCAAATACGTGGCACACCGCAGCGCGTCTTGTCGATAGGATGTCACAAGCCCCTTGCGTGTTGCCCCGCCTGCGTTCGGGTCGCCCACACGGCGGGCAAATTCACGCAACAACCGTCCCTTGCGAGCCTTGGATTTGCGGGGACGGTAGGGCACAGGGTCGGCCAGCACCTCAACAAATCCATCGCGCAGGCGCACGGTCATAAGCCCCAGCCCAAGCCGCCGACACAGCGCCAAATTGGCCTTGATCGCTTTGCCACGGGGTTTCAGCACCGCCAGATAAACCACATCAGAAATCGCCAACCGCGCCACGCCCTGTTGCAACAACGCCAACGAAAACGCCAGTTTCAGCTCCACTAAAACAGGCGCATCATCGCCCCGCACCCCGACCACATCCACCGCGCCGATCTCGCCCTTAACCGCATAGCCCTGCCCCTCCAAATAGGTTTTGACAGGTTGATAAAGGTCTGTTTCACGAGGTTTCATATCGCGAAAGTAACCGTGTAAAGGAAGGGTGACAAGCGTTGTCAGCCGCTCTATAACACCGATCAAATATTGCAGCCCAGCAAAGAGAACTCAAATGATCAAGATTTTTGGCCACACAGCCCCCGACACCGACGCCACCTGTTCTGCCCTGATTTGGGCGTGGTACCTGAACGAAATAGTTGGCAAGCCTGCCACGGCTTATGTTCTGGGAGATCCAAATCCCGAAGCGATCTTCGTGCTGGCGCGTTGGGGGTTCGGCTGCCCGGCCGTTCTGGATGGTCTTAAGGCTGGTGAAAAAGTCGTTATTGTCGACACAAATAACCCCGCAGAGCTGCCCGAGGGCATAAATAACGCCGATATCAAACAGATTATCGACCACCATTTACTGGTGGGCGGGATCACCACCAAAACGCCAATCAACATAACGATCCGCCCGGTCGCAGCCACGGCTACGGTGATGTACAGCATCATGCGTGAACCCGCGCTCGATAAAATGCCGGATGCGATCAAGGGCCTGATCCTAAGCTGTATTTTGTCCGATACGCTGGAATTTCGCAGCCCGACAACAACGCCGCGTGACATTGAAATCGCCAAACGGCTGGCCAAGGATTTGGGCATTACCATTGCCGATTATGCTGCTGAAATGTTTGCCGAAAAATCCGATATCTCGCATTTTTCCGATGCAGAATTACTGCGTCTTGATTCCAAGAAATACAATATCGGTGATGTAAAACTACGCATTACGGTGCTGGAAACCACCAGCCCGGCCACGGTTTTAGCCCGCAAAAACGCCCTGATGGCGGCAATGCCTGACGTGGCTGTGCAGGATAATGTTGATCACATACTGCTGTTCGTGGTTGATATCCTCAACGAAGAAGCCACGCTTTTGATCCCTGATGCAATGGTCAAATCCATCGCTGAAAAATCTTTTGGGATCAATATTTCCAACGATACAATCGTGCTGCCCGGCATTATGTCACGCAAAAAACAAATCATCCCCGTGCTGGCCACCTGATGACCCGGGCCCTTACCAGATTTGATACGATTTCGCAGGCATATGACGCTTTATATGTCGATCTGTGGGGCTGTCTGCATAATGGTATAGAACCTTTCAATCAGGCCGTTTGTGCGTTGCAGGATTACAAAAAACAGGGTGGGATCGTGGTGCTGGTAACCAATTCTCCACGCCCAAAACCTTTTGTTGTCAGTCAGTTAGAGCAAATCGGCGTTCCAAAAAATACCTATGACGAGATCGCCTCATCCGGTGATGCGGCGCAAATAGCAATGGCGGCGGGCGTTGTGGGGCGCAAGGTTTATCATATCGGTCCTGCGCGGGACGTGGGGTTTTTCAGCACGAACGAGGGGCCGATCAACGTCACCCGCGTGCCTTTGAATGAGGCCGAAGGGATCGTTTGCACCGGCCTGTTTGACGATCAAACCGAAATACCAGACGACTATCGTCTGACCATTCTGGATGGTAAAAACCGCGGCCTGAAACTGTTATGCGCCAACCCTGATATCATCGTTGACCAAGGCGACAAACGTATCTACTGCGCCGGGGCAATTGCCCAAGCTTACAGCGATGCCGGTGGCACCAGCCTCTATTTTGGCAAACCGCATCCGCCGATTTATGACCTCGCCTACGAACGGTTGACGGCGATCGCCGGGCGCATGATCGACCCTGCCAAAATTCTGTGTATCGGGGACGGCATTACCACAGATATTCGCGGCGCGATCGCCGAGGGCCTGGACACTTTGTTCATCACCGGCGGTTTGGCGGCGACAGAAATCAGTGCAAAAAACGGTGTTGTGAATACCGATGAATTATCCATTTTTCTAAATAAACACACGCTTTCCCCAACATTCGCAATGCCCCATTTACGTTAAACAGAGGTCGCAATGTCCACAAAAAACACCCTGCCCATCGGTACGATTTATGTCGATGACCTTAAAATTGGAATGCGACGTTCATTGGAGAAAATCATCGGCGATGCGGAAATTACCGCCTTTGCCGAAATCTCAACCGACCATAACCCCGTCCATCTTGATGAGGATTACGCCAAAAACACCATGTTCAAAGGCCGGATTGCCCATGGAATGCTGGCCGCGAGCCTGATTTCCGCGATCATTGGCGAGCAACTGCCCGGACACGGCACAATTTACCTGCAACAAAACTTGCGTTTCACCGCCCCCGTGCGCCCTGGAGATTTGGTTAAGGCCAGCGTAGAGGTTCGCGAAATCAACCTTGAGAAACGCCGCGTCACCCTTGATTGCACCTGTTTTGTCGGGGATACCACCGTCTTGAAAGGCGAGGCGCTGGTTCTGGCGCCCGCACGATAGATCAAGGGGACGCGTATGGAAAAATTTCAAACCTTCACCGATATTCCTGAAAATTATCGCGGTGCGGCGATTGCCATGGGGAATTTTGACGGGGTGCATTTGGGGCATCAGTCGGTGATTGCGCTGGCCCGTGCAGCAGCTGTCGCCAACGATGCCCCGCTTGGAATTCTCACATTTGAACCGCACCCGCGCCAGTTTTTCGCGCCCAATGCCCCGACTTTTCGCCTGATGAACCCTGAAACTCGCGCCCATCGCATCGCCAAACTTGGCATCGATTGTCTGTTCGAAATCCCCTTTACCAAAACCTTTTCACAATTATCTGCCCAAGAATTTGCCCAAGAGGTTCTGGTTAATGGTTTAGGCATAAAACATGTCGTCATCGGGGCTGATTTCCGGTTTGGTAAAGGGCGCGCTGGCGATGCCGATATGCTGGTTGATTTTGGTCAAAAGATGGGCTTTGATGTAACCATTGCACCGCTGGTTTCTGATGAAAAGGGCGATTATTCCTCTTCTGCGATCCGCAAGGCTCTCAGTGCCGGCCACCCTCAGGACGCCGCGCGTATTCTTGGCCATTGGCATCGGGTTGATGGTACGGTTGAGCATGGTGACAAACGCGGTCGCCAGCTAGGTTTTCCAACTGCTAACATTGACATGCATGATCTGCATTTGCCACGTTTTGGTGTTTATGCTGTGCAATTTGATGTGCTCGATGGTCCCTATATGGGCAGCTATGGCGGCGCCGCATCTTTGGGTATTCGCCCGACTTTTGGGGTAAATAAGCCAAATCTTGAGACCTATCTGTTCGATTTTTCAGGCGATATTTACGACATGCCGATTTCTGTAGCATTAATCAGTTTTTTGCGTAGCGAAACTGCATTCGATACCGTCGATGAGCTAGTCAAGCAGATCAAACTTGATTGTTTTGCAGCGCGCGCGATTCTTGAAAGTCTTGGTTGATACCTGCTTTAGCTGGCAGTTTTGCGGCTTTCTTCCAGATAAATTTCCCGTAATCGTCTGGCTATTGGGCCGGGCGTACCTTGGCCAATTTTTGTGCCGTCAATGGCCACAACCGGGCAAACAAATGCCGAAGCCGAGGTGATAAACGCCTCATCCGCGGCCATTGCCTCCGTGATACTGAAGGCGCGTTCCTCAACCGGCATCTGGGCCTCACGTGCGAACCGCAGAACGGCGGCGCGGGTTATGCCATGCAAAATATCGTGGGATAAATCGCGCGTGATAATCTTGCCATCCGCAACAATATAAGCGTTATTTGAGGTGCCCTCGGTCACTTTGCCGTCTTCAACCAGCCAGGCGTCATCAGCCCCAGCGGCCTTGGCAGCCATTTTACACAGTGACGGCGCAAGCAGTTGCACGGTTTTAATATCCCGTCGCCCCCAACGAATATCGGGCACTGAAATCACCGAGATCCCGTTTTTTGCAGCCGGCGTGTCAATGATATCCTTGGCCTGCGTAAACAGTACCAAACTAGGTTTTACCCCAACAGGGAACAAAAAATCCCGGTCGGCCGCACCGCGTGTAACCTGCAAATACACCATGCCTTCATGCAAAGTATTTCGCCTGATAAGTTCGCGGTGAATATGTTCCATCTCAGTGTCTGTGACGGGCGCATCCATGTCCAATTCGCGCAAAGATCGTGCAAGACGTGCCATATGCCCGGCAAAATCAAGCATTTTACCATCTAGAATAGAGGTCACCTCATAGACCCCGTCGGCCATCAGGAAACCACGATCAAAAATGCTGATTTTTGCGCCTTCCTCGGGCAAATATTCGCCGTTGACGTATACGGTGCGATTCATTGGTTTCTCCGGAAAATTAGCGGGACCCTTCAATCAGGGCGACAGGGGCGTTTTCGTCGACGAAATAGTCTTTTGGGGCTTCGTCTTTGGCGATTGTGCTGCGTTTGAATTCATAGTTCATCACGTATCCGTCGGCCTCGGAATGGATGACCAGACATTGCAACAGATGGCGTGAACCTTCAAAAAGATCGACAAAACCCCGCAAATGTGGCGCTGTTTCGACCATCATCGAAAACCCGTCATCCCACATTTTGTAAATCGGGTACACCTCTGATTCCACATGCACACGCAGGCGGTTTTTCTTCATTGCATCCTGCATACGGGCCATTTCCAGCCCGGCAAGCACATCTTTTGAAAAAAAAGCTTCCATAATTATTCCCATTTTCGCACGCATCATCGTTCGCTGGAAATAGTCTACAGGTCAAGTTTGAATTTTGTGTTTACGCAACTTCGTGCCGTTTCGACGACTTTTTGTCCTGTGGAACATAATGCTCCAGCACCGCAACAAGATCATCGGGGCGCAGCGGTGTGCGCATCAGGCTTTTGGCATTTGGCATCAATTCAAAAATGGAGCCGTCCGAGAAAAAGCTGCTGCTGGTCACGGCAATAATCGGCACATCGGGCTGGCGGTACGTTGCATAATCCGAGATCGCAATCGCGCCGCCATCCGGCAGAACGATATCGAGAATCAGTGCATCAAAGCTGTCGAACATCAATTGTTCCACCGCCTGCGATTGCGTAAAAGCCTGCACGACCTCAAGCCCTTGTTTTCGCAAGAATAAGGACCACATTTCTGAGAGCCCTTTGTTATGTTGCACCAAGAGTATTCGCATCAAATTACCGCCATAATTTCTATCGTTTTGATAGTTCATTAAGAATTGGGTAAATATTTACTAATTGTGTTAACAAATGATTAACAAACTATATCTAGTAGACATTCATTTCATGTCCACAATATGCCGTAGTGAATGACGTAGGGTTAACTGGTGTTTGTGAATAAAACATATTATGCAATTGAATGCGATGAAAAACCGCTTATTGCAGCTTATAAATAGATAAAACCCTACGGATATGGACAATTTTGATCTTTTGATACTGGCGCTTATGCTTGACGCTCTTTTGGGTGAACCGGCATGGCTATGGGCGCATCTGCCGCACCCCGCAACGCTGATGGGGCGGGCGGTGGATTGGTTGGACGTGCGCTTAAACCACGGGACGCATCGTAAATTTTCCGGGAGCGTTGCGATCCTTTTGCTGGTTTTTATGGCGCTGTTGACCGGGGGGGCCATCAGCCTGTTGCCAGATGCTGGCATGTTTGAAATTCTGGGGGCCGCGATATTATTGGCACACCGTAGCCTGTGTGATCATGTTAGCGCAGTTGCCACAGGTTTGCGGGAAAATCTGGAAAACGGGCGCAAGGCTGTCGCGATGATTGTTGGGCGGGATTGTGTGAACCTCGACCAAAGCAGTGTTGTGCGCAGTGCAATCGAGAGCGCGGCTGAAAACTTTTCCGATGCAGTTATTGCACCGGCTTTTTGGTTTTTGCTGTTTGGTCTGCCCGGGATCATGGTCTATAAAATAGTTAATACGGCTGACAGCATGATTGGTTATCGCACGGAACGTTACCGGGATTTTGGCTGGGCGAGCGCGCGTCTTGATGATGTGTTAAACTGGATTCCTGCCCGCATAACCGGCGCGCTGATCTGTCTGGCCCATTGGTCCATGCGCGCTGTGCGCGTGATGCAAAAGGATGCCCGTAAACACCGCTCCCCCAATGCTGGCTGGCCTGAATCTGCGATGGCCGGCGTGCTGCATATCGCGCTTGCCGGCCCGCGCAGTTATGATGGTAAAATGACCGATTTTGATTGGGTGAATGGATCCGGGCGCAAAACGCTGGGGCCAAATGATATTGATAATACCGTTAAAGCCTTGTGGTACAGCTGGGCAACGGCCCTTGTCTTATGCAGCGCCGTTGCCTTTATAATTTAAACCGCCGACAGCTCTTTGGAATGCATCCAATCTGCGTGTTTCGGGGCCTTTTTTGTGCGCGCCCATTCTTCCAGCATATCCCATTTCACCGCGTCAAGCTTGGCGAGCATTGCGTCCTCTTGCGGGTCCGGGCAGGCCAATTCTATGCGATGGCCACTGGGGTCAAAGAAATATATAGAATGGAAAATCGAGTGATCCGTGACCCCTAAAACATCGACGCCGTTTGTTTCAAGATGCGCTTTGAATTCTAACAGCTCGGCACGATCCTTGACCTTAAATGCCAAATGCTGCACCCAGATCGGGGTGTTGGGATCGCGTCCCATTTCCGGCTTGGTTGGCAGTTCAAAAAAGGCAAGGACATTGCCGTTTCCGGCGTCCATAAAGATATGCATGTAAGGGTCGGGTTCATGGGTGCTTGGCACGTGATCTTCTGCAATTGCCAACACAAAATCCATGTTTAGCATTTTGTTATACCATTCCACTGTCTCTTTGGCGTCCTTGCAGCGGTATGCCACGTGGTGAATTTGTTCGATCTTCATTTTGTTTCCTTTCTTGCTGCGGATAGGGCCTGTTTTAAGGTTTCATGGTCGCCGATATGGTTGGCGAGGATCAGGATCAGGCGGGCATTTATTGCGTCGCTCTGGGCTTTAGTCTGGCCATCATGCAAAGCCAAAAGGGCGGCATAAAAATCATCTGCATCCGTGATATTTGCATCTGTGATTAGCTTGCGCATTATGCCCTCCGTCCGGTTGCAATGCCAAGGGCCGTGCATACGGCAGTTTTGTCGAATGCCAGCCAACGTGCGGCGATATGCTGGTCGGGGCGTATCAGATAAACGGCACAACCAGCATCCCCAAGGTAGCGTTTCGTAATTTCCGGCGTTGCCTGCACTGGCAAAGCATGGATGGTGATGCCGTCAACTTCCAACGTATCTGGCACATCACAATCGATTGCCAACAGTTGAAACCTATCGCCCAACATATCCAACAGCCAGCCGGTTGTTATCGGTGCATCCACGGCTGGCGCACCGGGGCGTGTACGACTGGGCAGATCAGCATCTGCCCCATTCAACACCGAGCCATCATACGTGCAAGGTTGTGAAAGACGCCCTGAATTCACCAAGGGGCGAGCAAATGCGTAATGCTCAGCCAGATCCAGAACCGCATCGCGAAAAATGCGGCTGATGTCAGATTTCGGCGTGATAAAATCGGTTGAGCGGCTGGAGTTCAGGATATTTTCATCCGCACCGAACACCCGCTCGGCGCTATATGTGTCCAGCAGGGTTTCAGGTGCTGTGCCATCAATTACCAGTTTCAATTTCCACGCCAGATTATCAGTATCCTGCAACCCGCTATTGGCCCCACGGGCACCGAACGGGCTGACCTGATGGGCGGCATCCCCGGCGAACAGCACGTGCCCCAGGCGAAATTTTTCCATTCGGCGGCATTGAAACGTATAGATCGAAACCCATTCCAGCGTAAATTTGGCGTCTTCCCCCAGCATCGCTTTCAGACGTGGGATCACATTTTCTGGCTTCTTTTCCGTCTCTTTGTCAATATCCCAACCCAACTGCAAATCAATGCGCCAGACGTTGTCGGGTTGTTTGTGCAGCAACGCCGATTGGCCGGGGTTAAAAGGCGGATCAAACCAGAACCAGCGTTCGGTCGGGAAATCGGCCTCCATGATTACATCTGCAATCAGAAAATTATCCTCAAACACCCGCCCGACAAAATCGAGGCCCAGCATGCGCCGCGTCGCAGAATTGGCACCGTCACAGGCGATCAACCAATCGGCTTCAATGTTATAAGATCTCTCGGGGGTGTCGATCTCTAGTGTGGTATAATTATTATGCGTACCAATAGCCGAAACAGCATTTTTTCCGCGCAGATCAATGGGTTTGCCCATCGCTTGCAATTCGCGCACCCGTGCAACCAGATATTCCTCAAAATAGTATTGTTGCAGATTGATGAAAGCCGGGCGTTTGTGCCCCTCTTCGGACAGTAGATTAAAGTCGTAGATAGCGCGGGTATCAGAAAATACTTTGCCTTTGTTCCAGATCACGCCCTTGTCAACCATCGGCTGGCCACATCCCAACCGGTCAAGAATTTCCAGCGGGCGTTTGGCAAAACAAATGGCGCGTGATCCAAAACTGACGCGGTCATTATCATCCAGAATAACCACCGGGATATCCTGTTGGGCCAGATCAATCGCCAGCGCCAACCCCACTGGCCCCGCCCCGATTACCACCACCGGATGGCGCGTTGTCGCACCCGCATCCTGATCGGGCACACGGGCATAGGGGTATAGCGGGGTTTCGAAAATTTTGGTCATGGCTTACCCTTGCAAATCCGCCCACATTTTCAAATCCCGCGCGGCCGTCCAGATGCGTGGGGTGTCAATATCGAGCGCCTCATCGTAAGCTCGTGCGACGTTGAAGGGCAGGCAATGTTCATAGATTGCGTAATCGGCGAACTTTGGATCACATTTAGCGCGCACCGCATCCCAGGCCTCTTTCAACGAGCCACCGCGCAGGGCTACACGCGCTGCCGGGCGATAGGTCGAGGTGATAAAATCGGCGGTGCTATCAAGGGCTGCATTAACCAAATCACGCCCGATCAAAGCATCGCCCCGACCAGGCGCAATGGCGTCCACCTGCCAGCCGCGGATGGCGTTTAGCGTGGCAGGCCAGTCACCAAAATGCCCGTCACCACAATAGCAGGCAGATTTATATTCAACGATATCACCCGTAAACATAACGTTTTCATCGGCAACATACGCCACGATATCACCAGCGGTGTGGGCGCGCCCCATAAACATCAGATCAACCCGACGTTTCCCCAGATACACTACCATGCGATCGTTAAAGGTGGTCGTCGGCCAGGTCAGGCCCGGAATGCTTTCATGGCCCTGAAATAGGCGCGGAAAACGCTGAAATTCACTATCCCAATCCTCTTGCCCGCGCTCAACAACCATTGAACGCGCCTTTTGTGACATGATAATCTGTTCAGCCCCATAGGCCGAGGCCCCCAGCACCCGCACCGCGTGGTAATGGGTCAGCACCACATGTGTGATCGGCTTGTCGGTAACTTCGCGGATCTTTGTGATCACCATATCGGCCATGCGCGGGGTTGCTTGTGCATCAATGATCATCACCGCATCGTCGCCGATGATCACACCGGTATTGGGGTCTCCTTCAGCGGTGAAAGCCCACAAATCACGCCCCACTTCGGTAAAGCTGATTTTCTTGTCTTCCATGTCGCCTTGTGATGCAAATGCTTTAGCCATTGGTATTCTCCTAATGCGGTGCGAGGGCCATAAATTCAAGCCTGTTTCCATATGGATCATCGCTGTAAAACCGTTTGGTATTTGGCATGCGCTCATCCCATTTCACGTTGAACCCAGCAACACGCAGACGGGCGGCAAGCGTTTCCAGATCCTCGACCCGAAACGCGGGATGTGCTTTTTTGGCCGCGCAAAAATCCGGATCCACCCCGAGGTGGATGTTAATGGTTTCATTGGCGAACCACACCCCGCCGCTGGCACGCATCAGGGGTGGTTTTTCAACTTCTTGCAGGCCTAGCACCTTGCCGTAAAACGCCGCAGCACGAGCCTCGCCCCCTTTGGGGATCGCCAGTTGTACGTGATCTATATGGGATAATTTCACGTCAATGCCATTCCGGTTCGCTAACGGCCGGCAATATCCGCCCGGTGCAATCGCCAAACCCGATTTTAAACCCGTCTCCTTGCGCGTAGCCAACCAAGGTCAGACGGTCGCCATCCTCGATAAAGCCGCGCGTTTCGCCGGTATCGAGCGTGAAGGGTTTTTTGCCTGCCCAGCTAAGTTCCATTAACGAACCGAATTCTTTGGCTGTTGGGCCTGAAATCGTACCGGACCCCAGTAAATCGCCGGTGTTCATTTCGCAGCCGCCAATCGCGTGGTGCGTTAACTGTTGGGCGGCGGAATAATACATGCGGGCGTAATTGGTGCGGGTAATGGTGGTCGCACGGTCCGCCCCTTCGGGCTGCAATGTGACCTCTAATGTGATGTCGTAAAGCCCCGGTTTTGTTTCACGAAGGTAGGGTAACAGTTCTTTTTCGCGCGGTGGAACCGGGGTGCGAAATGCCTCTAGTGCGGCGGTTGTCACGACCCAAGGGCTGATGCTTGTGCCAAATGCCTTGCCTTGAAATGGGCCGAGCGGCTGATATTCCCAACCCTGAATATCACGCGCCGACCAGTCGTTTAGCAGCACATAGCCAAAGATCATCTTATCAGCCTCGGCCAGCGTAATCGGTTGCCCCAACGTTGACCCAGTGCCGACAATCGCGCCCATTTCCAGCTCAATATCCAGCCGTTTGCTGGGACCAAAACTAGGCGTATCCGCATCCGGCGCTTTGGTTTGGCCAAGCGGGCGATGGATGTCCGTACCCGATACCACAACACTGGAGGCACGCCCGTTATACCCGATGGGGATATGCAGCCAGTTGGCGGGCAAATCATCCGACCCGCGCAAGATTGCCCCCATGTTTTTGGCGTGCTGCATGCCGGCATAAAAATCCGTGTATTCGGTGACAACAATGGGCAAATACATTTGCGCATCTTCCATCGGCACCAGCGCGCGGGCCAGCAAATCGGCGTTGCCCGACAGCGCCCCGTCGCCGCCCTCGGCCAGCAAATCTTGCAAACGGCTCCGCAATTCGCCCCAGGCGTCTTGGCCCATTTCCATAAATTCGTTCAAAAACGGCAGATCAAAAATCGGCCCGTCTTCGGTGGTGGGGATCAGGCCTTCGTCTTCCAAAACCGACAGATCCAACACCATATCGCCAATGGCAACGCAGCATACAGGATGTTCCTGCCCGCGCCCGAAAACCCCGTAAGGCAGGTTATTTAACGGGAAATGCGTGTCCGCAGAATTAGCGCTTATAACCCAGCTTTTTTGCAATGTCATATCGTTTCCTTGATTTTATAACGTGATTTTTTGGCCATCACGACCAACTGTTACGGGACCATTCCAAATGGCGCGCACATGATTATCCCAATGTTCCAGCGTAATTTCAGGATCATCAGCGGGCACTAAATGGTGTAGATACAGATGTTTCACCTCGGCATCTTGCGCAATTTTGATCGCATCTTCAACCAACGTATGGCTATTGCGCAAGTGTTGTTCAAGACGCGCTCCATTGCCTGTGCGCGCGACCAACCGCGCCACGCCTGCACCCAGCATCGCCTCATGCACCAGCACATCCGCGCCTTTGGCAAAGGGGACAAGGGGTGGGAAATAACTGGTGTCAGCGGAAAATACTATCGTCTTGGCGGGGGTTGTGAATTTCAGGGCAAAACATTCCGTAACCGGCGGATGGTTGACCCGCAAGGCACTGACCTTAACGGCATTTTCCGCCATAACCGGGCCTTCGGTATATTCGCAAATACTGACAAATTCCCGTAAATCCGGGCGGCCTTCATCAACAAGACGGATATCGATATCAAACGCCATAGAGCGCAAAAATGCCTGCCAATAAGCCGCCAGCCCATGGGGTCCAAACACCTGCACCGGCTGCGCCAACCCGGATGTCCAAGCAGTGTGCAGCAATCCCCCCAGTTCCAAAACATGGTCCGAATGCAGGTGGGTGATAAAGATATAGTTGAGCGTTTTGAGGTTGATCCCGGCCTCCACCAGCCCGCGGGTCACCCCAAGTCCGCAATCCACGACGATCACCTTGCCTTCAATCTCTAGCACCGAGGACGTCGGATTTGGGCCGCCCTGGCGCACTGCCGGGCCACCTTTCGTGCCCAGTAATGTCAGGCAATCTATCATTATTTTTCCCCCGGCGTGCCGTCAAATTTTTTGTCCAGCCCCGCCCAACATTCCATATAATCCGTCTGTATCGGGGCCTCGTGGGCCGCGAAATGGGTCATGTGTTGGGGGAAACGCGTTTCAATCATGAACGACATCGTGTTGCATAATTTCTTGGGCACCATGGGTTCATTGCTGGCGGTTTCAAAGGCGTCAACATCGGGACCATGGGGGATCATCATGTTGTGCAGGCTCATACCACCGGGGGCGAACCCGTCGGGTTTTGCGTCATATACGCCGTAAATATTGCCCATCAGTTCCGACATTATATTCTTGTGATACCACGGCGGGCGGAATGTATTCTCGGCGGGCAACCAGCGCTCGGGGAATATCACGAAATCAATATTGGCCGTACCAACAACCCCTGAGGGCGCGGTTAAAACCGTAAAAATCGACGGATCGGGATGATCAAACAAAATGGCGCCAACCGGGGAAAATGTACGCAGATCATATTTGCACGGCACATAATTTCCGTGCCACGCAACAACATCCAGTGGCGAGTGGTCGATTTCGGTTTCATGGAACTGTCCGCACCATTTCATAACCACCTTGGAGCGGGCGTCGCGATCTTCATATGCTGCGATCGGGGTCTTGAAATCGCGCGGGTTGGCCAGACAATTCGCCCCAATCGGCCCGCGGCCGGGCAGCACAAATTTCGCGCCATAATTTTCACACACAAACCCGCGTGAGGGACCGTTCTCTAATGTCACCTTAAAAACCATCCCGCGCGGAATAATCGCAATTTCCAGCGGCTCTACGCGCATGATTCCCAACTCGGTCGCGATCACCAAGACCCCGTCCTGGGGCACCACTAACAGCTCTGAATCGGCGGAATAAAAATATTCGTCCACCATATCAACCGTCGCCAGATATTGATGCGCCGCCATGCCGACCTGGGTATTCACATCCCCCGCCGTAGTCATGGTGCGCATGCCGCTCACAAAGGTTAACGGCGTATCAGGCAGGGCTACCGGATCCCAGCGATATTGCCCAAGACTGGTGATGTGGTCATCAATATTGGGCGCGGATTTCCAATAGGGCATCTCGATGCGCTGAAACCTGTTCACATGCTTGACCGAGGGGCGGATGCGATAGCACCAAGTGCGCTCATTTTCATGGGTAGGGGCGGTAAACGGTGTGCCCGACAACTGTTCGGCATATAGGCCATAGTTGCATTTTTGCGGGCTGTTGCGCCCTTGCGGCAAAGCGTCGGGCAAGGCTTCTGTTTCAAAATCATTCCCGAAACCCGGCATATATCTATATGTGTCGCCCATAGTTTCCCTCATTTTTTGCCCCCTCTTGCCAAACGCACGGTTTCATGGCTTTCTGGTGCAGAACATATCGTTGCAAATGAAATGAAGTCAAGTATGAACGCCTTTACTCTGGATGAATTCTTCCCCTATCGTTTAGCGGTTCTGTCCAATAAAATCAGCCGCGATTTCGCCAGTGCCTATAGCCAGCAATTTGGTATTTCCCGGGCTGAATGGCGTGTGATCGCCCATCTTTCCCAGCAGGCAAAGGTCAGCATTCGTGAAATTCACCAGCGCGTGGATATGGATAAAGCCAAGGTCAGCCGCGCTGCCAGCCGCTTGGAAAGCATGGGGGTTGTGCTAAAGAAAACCAACCCTGCGGATAAACGGCTGATTGAACTGTCACTAACAGCAAAAGGCCAGAAAATGATTTCTAAAATTGCCCCACTTGCGCAGAAATTTGAAGATGAAACATTGGCAAAGCTTTCGAAACCTCAACGCCAAACCCTGCGTGCGGCGATGGAAATTCTGGCAGGTACATCATGATTACACTCTATGATTATCCAAAATCCTCAGCCGCATATCGCGTGCGCATTGCCCTTAATATTCTGGAATTGCCTTATAAAAAAGTGCATGTGAACCTGCTGGATGGTGCGCACCGCACCGCAGAAAACCTGGCACGCAACAAACAGGGATTGGTGCCGACGCTGGAAATCGATGGGCAGCTCTTAACCCAGTCGTTGGCGATAATCGAATATCTCGATGAGGTCCGCGGCACCATGTTCCTGCCGCGCGATCCCCTCGCCCGGGCGCGCGTTCGCACCCTTTCTTATGCCATCGCCATGGAAATTCACCCCATTTGCAACCTTTCCGTCGCTAAATATACCGCCAACCATTCCGGTGACCACATCACCATGCAAAGCTGGATGCAGGCCTTTATCCCCAAAGGTTTAGCGGCGTTTGAAGCGATGCTGGATCATCCGGAAACCGGGAAATATTGCCACGCAGACCGCATAACAATGGCTGATCTGTGCCTTGTGCCGCAGGTCTATAATGCTGATCGCTGGGGGATCGACATGGTGCCGTTTGCGCGCATTAATGCCATCATGGAAAACCTCCAAGCACATAGCGCCGTGCGTGCGGCCCATCCTGATTACCCTTCATAAGGAGACCCCGATGATCAAAGATATCGTAATTCTGGACGGTGCCCGCACCGCTATCGGCACTTTTGGCGGTAGCCTTGCAGCAACGCCCCCCGTTGATCTGGCCGCACATGTTGCCGGTGTTGCCATGGCGCGCGCGAATGTGCATGCAGATCAAATCAACCATGTGGTTTTTGGCACCGTCATCAGCACCGCGCCGCGCGACATGTATCTGGCCCGCGTAGCCGCAATAAATGCCGGTATTCCTGATCATGTTCCGGCGATGAATGTTAACCGGCTGTGTGGCTCGGGCGCGCAAGCGATTATATCTGCGGCCCAATCCCTGATGCTGGGCGATGGCGATTTCGCGCTGGCAGGCGGGGCCGAAAGCATGAGCCGCGCGCCTTATATTTTACCACAGGCCCGTTGGGGCCAGAAGATGGGCGATATGACGGCGCAAGACATGTTGCTGGCGACGCTGAATTGCCCGTTTGGATCTGGCCATATGGGGGTGACGGCGGAAAATATTGCCATGGAACACAATATCAGCCGCGCTGATCAGGATGCGTTTGCCCTTGAAAGCCAGACCCGTGCGGCGGCAGCCATTGCGGCAGGGCATTTTACGGCTCAAATCACCCCGATTGAAGTGAAACGCGGGCGTGAACGTGTGATGTTTGATGTGGATGAACACTCAAAATCCACCAGTGCCGAGGCTCTCAAAAACCTGCGCGCCGCTTTTAAGAAAGATGGCACCGTTACCGCGGGAAATGCCTCTGGCATCAACGACGGCGCGGCAGCGATGGTGCTGGCAACCGCAGATGCAGCTGCAAGAGCCGGGCTAAAACCCAAAGCCCGCATCCTTGGATATGCCCATGCCGGTGTGCGCCCCGAGGTCATGGGGCTTGGCCCGATACCCGCTGTTGAGGCCCTGCTAAAACGCACAGGCCTTAGCGTTGATGATTTTGACGTGATCGAAAGCAACGAGGCCTTTGCGGCCCAAGCCTGCGCGGTCAATACTGCCCTTAAACTCGACCCGGCAAAGGTTAATCCCAATGGCGGGGCAATCGCGCTTGGCCATCCGGTCGGGGCGACAGGGGCGATTATCACGCTAAAAGCGCTCTATGAACTGGAACGTATTGGCGGCTCCAAAGGTCTGATAACCATGTGCATCGGCGGCGGGCAGGGCATCGCCTTGGCGATTGAGATGTTACACAAATAACCCCACGCACCACTTGATGTGACGCGCGGGGGTAATATTACAGGGGCAAAATTACAACGGTAAATCGACCCGCACGCTTAGGTGCACCACGCCGGAAACAGGCTCGCTCCAACCGATTGTTACCTCGGTTCCCGCAATCCCTTGTTCAGGTGTTGCAACCGGGGCGTTGTAATGCGTGGCCACAGCCCCGTTCACAATTGCCCCTTGCGCCGTCACATAATCCACCCCAAGTGCGCGCCCGCCAAACGGTAATTTACCCACCAGATCAACTGACCAACCGGGCGAAACCGCACCCTGGGAAAGACGTACCAACGCCGGGCTTTCCGAACGATTATCAACCTTGTCAAATGAGTTCCCCGCGAAAATCACCGCCTTGGTTGCCGTGAAATCAAACGTCCCCTCCGAGGTATCCACCCCCTCAACCCGGTCGATCGGCGCACCGCCCCCGATGGTTTTGAACGTGTTTCCCGTTACCGTCACGCCATCAATTACATGATTATTTCCGAAGGGCGACAGCCGAATATAGGTAAACCATGCCGGCACATTACTGGCCGTAAAGATGTTCCCGGTAATCGATAACGTGCCAAACGGCCTTGAACTTGGGGTCGCGTTGGCCTTTACATCATGTTCATTATTCAGTTCGATCCAGGCGTTATCAATATAGTTGCCAACGAACGTGGTCTTGCAACTTTTCTGCGTCAAAACCACCCCGGCCGAGCGTTCACCGTCCACAGAACCATCACCCTGCCAAAAGTGGTTGCCGGTAATGATATGCCCACCGCCATTCAGCACACCAAAGTGCAAAAACCGCACGGCGCGATTGTTACGCACCTTGATGTCGTTGCTGTTGGTGTTGAAACACATGGTTTTGCGATACTGCACCAAAGTCGCATATTCGTCTGAGAAAAACTCGTTATTATCAATCGCCATGCCATTGCAACCGGTCCCGATAGAGGTAATTCCGCGGTCTTTCGGCTTGGTGAACCAGCAGTCACGAATATGCCACGCCTGCCCGGCCTTGGGCAACATCAACGCGCTGGCATGGCCAAAACAGCCGAATTCAATATCAGCAAATTGCAGGCGTTGAACGCTGGTAAAACCCGAAAAATCCAGCAGGTATTTGAACCGCGTAAAGGTATACGTCTGACTTGCGGGGGCGGAATGCAGCGGTTGGCTAAGCGTGATCCGCCCGGTGCCTGTGTCCTTGTTGGTCACATAAACCTCGCGCCCGACGCCTGTGCCGCTCACCAATGACCCGATCGGAATCGAGGCAATATTTGCCACACTCGTCAGGGCTTTGTTGTCCACACTGGAATAGCTCGCACTGCCGGTAAATGTTTCCGTGTCCCAGCCTGATCCCGCAGTTGCCTCAATCTGCCCGTTGCGAATAACGCGGCGATTGGCAAATGTGGTTTTGTTACCAACAACCGCATGCACATCAATCGGCGCACTAAGTTGCACGCGCAATCCCCCCAAATCCAGCGATTCATGATCCGTAAAGTTAAACAGCGCCTGCAAAGCTTTTTTCAACGCCAAAGCTTCATTGCCAAACGCATCAATATAGGTTTTCAAGTTATAATTATGGGTCAGTTGCAGCCGTTTATCATCGGCCATAACCAGCGTGCCCTCAAAGCGCGTGCGTGCGTTCAATGTCAGATGATCCGACATGTAATAGCTGCCCGAGGACACCACCAAATCGCGCCCGGAACCACTGGCCACAGAATCGGCCGCCTCAAAAGCATCGAGATCATCCGTGATACCATCCCCGATGGCCCCGTAATCGCGCACATCGACCCAATCCATCATTTTGCGATAAAAATAGGATGTCGCATCCTTGATCTCGACCGATTCAATGCGCACGATGCTGCCAACCGCACCCGTCAGGTCCAGCCCGAAATGCCCGTAAATTGGTTCGGTGCCCCAAACCATATCAACGCCCGTGCGGTTGCCGCTGCCAATGATCGCGCGCACCGTATAGATCCGCCCGTAAGTATCCATGGTGTTTGACGACCCAAACTCATCAAGCCCAACCACATGTACACCCCCCGCGCCCCCGGCCCAGGCGGCAATGCGTGCAGAAGGAAACGCGCCACTCATCACCTTGATGCGCGCGCTTACCTCAATATACCCACCGGCAATCACCGGCACTTCGCCCATATACCGCAGTGCCAGCGGGTCAACAATCGTCTGAACTTCCAGACAATTTCCAAAATCAGGATCACTCGTGACCAGTGTCGCGTTTGCCGCACCGTCATATGTCGGCGATCCCGGCGTGCCATCGGTGCTAGACCAATCGTCCAAGCCATCAATAAATGCCGGAGGCATCAGGTCAATTCCGTCTGTGACGACCATATTCATATGCAAAACCCCTTCTGAACGCACAGCGCCTGACAAAAGGAATCCCCCCGATATACAGGGCGTGCAGATTTAAAATTCTCGAGAAAAACCGTGCTTAAAACAACGGTGAACAGATTTATACCGCAAATGTGTTAACCACGGGTTAACCAAATCAAAAACAGAGGCTCTTGGGTCTTACGGTTTTTGCAATAACGCCCCTGATAGAGCTTTTTCGATCAGGGCTATGGTCTCTGTTACGCCATAAAGAGCGATAAATCCACCAAATCGCGGGCCTTGTGATGCGCCTAGCAACACCTCGTAAATCGCCGAGAACCACGCACGTAGCGGCTCGAACCCGTGCTCTTTGCCCACGGCAAAAACCAGGCTTTGCAATGCCTCGCCATCTGCCCCGCCATCCCAGATTTTCAACCGTTCAGCCAAATCTGCAAGCGCTGTACGTTCCTGATCATTGGGGGCACGGTACACTTTCGTTGGTTTCACAAAATCATGGAAATAGCGCACGGCATATCCGGCCGCCGCATCCAAACCCGGATGGGTTTCTGGTGTTGCATCGGGTGCATATTTGCGAATGAACCCCCACATTTGCGTCTTATCCTCGGCACTGCTGGCCGACGCCAGATTGAGCAGCATCGAGAATGGTATCACCATATCACTGGCAGGGGGTTGTCCACGATGGATATGCCACACTGGATTATTCAGCCGCGCTTTCATATCTTGCCCATCGAAGGCGCGCAGATGTTGGTGATATTCGTCAACCATTTTTGGAATCACATCAAAATGCAGCCGTTTGGCGGTTTTCGGTTTCAGATACATGAAATATGTCAGGCTTTCAGCGCTGGCATAGCTCAGCCATTGGTCAATCGAAATACCGTTGCCGCTCGATTTGGAAATTTTGCCACCGGTTTCATCCAAAAACATCTCGTAAACGAAATGTTCCGGTGCAGGTGCCCCCAAAATCCGGCAAATTTTGTCATAGATATGCGTGTTGGTTGAATGGTCTTTGCCGTACATTTCAAAATCCACGCCCAAAGCCGCCCACCTAGCGCCAAAATCAGGTTTCCACTGAAATTTCACCTGTCCGCCGGTGACTGGCATGGTGATTTCTTCCCCGTCCTCAATAAAAGTTATGGTGCCGGCTTTCGCATCTACCGATTTCATCGGCACATATAAAACCCGCCCGGTTTTTTGAGAAATTGGCAGAAAACACGAATAGGTCGCACGGCGTTCTTCACGCAGAGATTTTAGCATCACAGCCATAATTTCATCGTATTTTTCAAGTGCGCGCAGCAAAATCGCGTCAAACTGGCCGGATTTGTAATATTCGCTGGCGGAATAAAACGTGTATTCAAACCCGAACGTATCCAGAAACCGGCGCAACATAGCATTGTTGTGATCGCCAAAACTGTCGAACTGGCCAAACGGGTCCGGCACCACTGACAGGGGTTTTTGCAAATATTCCTGCAATGCTTCGGGGTTGGGCACATTGCCGGGGATTTTACGCATCCCGTCCATATCGTCTGAAAAACAGATCAATTTGGTGGGAATATCGCTGATTGCTTCAAAGGCGCGCCGCACCATTGTTGTGCGCGCCACCTCACCAAACGTGCC
>CAYSAZ010000040.1:0-21563 GCA_964429065.1 uncultured Rhodobacterales bacterium | reverse complement strand
CAGCAAGGGCTGTTGCCAGATCCCCATATCCGGTGAAACGGCGTTCATATATCAATCCCAACCGCTTGGCGGCTTGTTGGGCCAACTCATCAAGTGCCGGATTGTCGGTTTGGGCCAGATAAACCAGTTTTTCATAATGGCCAAAATAGCTGTCACGCAGTTGCGGATGCTTGTCTAAGCCCAAGGGTTTCCACACAAAACTATCAAACTGGCGGACCAGAAAATCGGTCAGATAAAATGCCGTAAATTCGGTTTCAGCCTTGATAGCAAAATCGGCATTACCGGCAAAAAAGCTATAGCAATGCGGGCCTTCAAGCATTTGCACACCCAATTCAGCGCAACGTTTTTGCAACAGGCCACCTGTGCCACAATCGGCATACAGCACGAAAATATCATCATATTGTGCCCGGGATTTTGTAACAGCCGCAGAAACTGCATCCGGGATACGGTCTGGATAAAGGTGCAAATTAGCCGGCAAACACTGCAAATCCATGTGCTGCCAGTCGTTGGTTTTGATCAGCGTCAAAATTTCATGGGCCAAAGCCCCGCACGCCAGCAACAACAAACGGTCAGTATTACTACTTGCCGCCAGCCCTCGCTTCGTTAGCTGATCGTGGGATACCTGCATATCATGCGCGGGCTTGATTATGTTTGCGTGACATATATTCCTTGGCCGTTTCCACCGCAACCGCCGCGTCCCGACAATATTCATCGGCCCCGATTGCCTTGCCAAATTCCGCATTCAACGGCGCGCCGCCAACCAGTACGATATAATCGTCCCGAATGCCTTTTTCGATCAACGTATCAATCACGACTTTCATATAAGGCATGGTGGTGGTCAGCAGGGCCGACATGCCTAGAATATCGGCGTTATGCTCTTTCAGACCACCAAGATAATCCTCAACAGAATTATTAATCCCCAGATCAATCACCTCAAATCCGGCCCCTTCCATCATCATCCCGACAAGGTTTTTGCCGATGTCGTGGATGTCGCCCTTGACCGTACCGATAACCATTGTGCCCAGCTGTGGCGCACCGGTTTCAATCAATAAAGGCTTGAGAATAGCCATCCCACCCTTCATAGCACCCGCTGCCAGTAATACCTCGGGGACAAACAGAATACCGTCGCGAAAGTCGATGCCAACGATTTTCATACCCTCAACCAAGGCTTTGGTCAGCACATCATAAGGTGTCCAGCCCCGTGCCAGCAGAATATTCACACTTTCCTCAATCTCTTCTTTCATACCATCATAAAGATCGTCCATCATTTGTGGCACAAGCTCTTCGTCAGATAATTCGCTGAGGATCAGTTCTTCTTCGTCAGGCATGGTCACATTCCTATAAAAAGGCAGTACTTGCACATATATGTTAATTTCATCTTGTTCGGACATGTCATCTTTGCAAGATGCGACAAATATAGGGTGAAAGGCGACCTATTTGTGCTTCTTATCTACGACGACGGCGTACACGTTTTGGTTGGGGATCATCTCCTAATCCATCGGACGCCGAAGAAAAATCCCCAAGCGTTGCCTGAATTTGCGCGCGCGTGGGTAAATCCCCGGGGGTATGCGCCTCTAAGGCGGCGCGCATAGCTACCAGATGTTCAGGCATGGTGCCACAACATCCGCCGATAATTTTTGCACCCGCATTGCGCGCGAGCACTGCGTATTCAGCCATAAGTTCCGGGGTGCCATCATAATGGATATGCCCGTGAACATATTTTGGAATGCCGGCATTACCCTTGGAAATAACGGGTAATTTCGGGTTTACGCTGGCAAAACCAAGCAAGGTGCGCAGCAAATCCGCTGCCCCTACCCCGCAATTCGCGCCAAAAGCAATCGGCGGGTTTTCCAGCCCCTCAACCAGTGCCACCATATCCGTGGCTGTAACCCCCATCATGGAACGCCCGGCCGTGTCAAAGCTCATGGTGCCACACCAGGGTGCATCGATATTTTGGAAGGCTTTGGCGGCAGCGCGGTATTCTTCAGGGGCAGAAATCGTTTCGACCCACAGCACATCCGCGCCCCCCTCCATCAATCCGCGCGCCTGTTCTTCAAACATCTCAACCGCGTGGCTAAAAGACAGCGCACCCACAGGTTCCATAATCTCGCCCGTTGGCCCGACAGAGCCTGCCACAACTACCTTGCGCCCCGAGGCATCCGCCGCCTCACGGCCAATTTCGGCGGCGATCCGGTTAAGTTTAAACACATCGTTCTGGCGGTCATGCAATTTCAGACGCGCCGCGTTTCCACCAAAACTGTTGGTCAGAAAAATATCGCTGCCTGCATTGATTGCGCCATCATAAAGCGTGCGAATTTTATCGGGGTTGCTTTCATTCCAGACCTCGGGGGCCTCACCGGCCTCAAGGCCCATATTAAAGAGATTAGTGCCCGTCGCACCATCCCCCAACAGCCAGTCGCGGCTGTTCAAAAGTTCGCTAAGAAGGTCGGTCATGCCGTCAAATCCTCATCTAGAGCAATGCGTTTGCGATGTGCCTAATACGTTCGATCATGGCGCGCAAGCCGTTTGAGCGTTGTGAGGACAAGTGTCGATCCAGCCCCAATCGCCCCATTTCGGCCAGCGCATCGACTTTGATGGCTTCAGCGGGGCTAAGAGTGTCGTAAAGCCCGTGCAAAACCGCGATCAGGCCCTGCACGATCATCGCGTCAGATTCGCCGTCAAACCCGATACTGGCACCTGCCCCCTCGCCGGTGATCTGGGGTACAATCCAGACCTGACTGGCGCAGCCCTCAACCTTGGTTGCCGGGATCTTTTGCCCCTCAGGCAGGGCGGGCATTGTCTTGCCAAGGTCAATCACATAGCGATAGCGATCTTCCCAGTCTTCCAGGAATTCGAAATCACTGACGATATCTTCAAAGGTTTGACGGGCCATTATCTCTCACAATTCAATGATTTTCACACCAGTTGGGCTGGCCGAAAGAGCAATTTCACCGCGGCGAAGACGTTGAGCATCATGGCCGAAAACCTCGGCGCGCCAACCCTGTATTGCCACAACGCCATCATCATCACCATTTGCCAGTGCATCCAGATCAGATGTTGTGGCGATCAGTTTGCTGGCAACGCTGTATTGCTCGGCCTTGGCTTTTAGCAATACGCGCAACAAATCCCCCAGAGATTCGGTGCCACTGCGTTTCACACGTTGCGCCGGAATTTGTGGCAAATCCTCAACGCTGCAATTTTCCCCGGTCTTGATAGCGGCCAAAATACCGTCGGCGATTTCCCCTTTACGGGCCTCGCGTTGCAACAGCCGTGAGCGGCCAAGTTCTTCGTGCGATTTAGGTTTTGTGGACGCAAGCTCCGTGATCACGTCATCCTTATAAATCCGGTTGCGTGGCACATTGCGTTGCTGCGCTGTGCGTTCACGAAAATCCGCCAGTTCACGTACAATCGCCAGAAAACGCCGCGATGTTGTGCGGGTTTTCAGACGTTTCCAGGCGTTTTGCGGCTGGACTTTATAGGTCGCCGGGTCCATCAGCACCGCGATTTCTTCTTCTACCCAGGCCGTGCGCCCGGTTTTTTCCAACTTATTGGCCAGAAATTCATAAACGCCGCGCAGGTGCGTCACATCGGCCAGCGCATAGGTTTTTTGTTTGTCCGACAGCGGGCGGCGGCTCCAATCGGTAAAGCGTGAGGATTTATCCACACTTTCATTAACGATTTGGCGCACCAGTTTCTCATAGCCGACCTGCTCGCCGAACCCGCAAACCATCGCGGCGATCTGGGTGTCGAAAAACGGCTTGGGGATCACGTTGCCCTCAACACAGAAAATCTCAAGATCCTGACGGGCTGCGTGGAAAACCTTGATCACATTTTCATTCTTGAACAACGCATAAAGCGGTGCAAGATCAATGCCTTGTGCCAGCGGATCAACAATGACCGCATTCTCATCGCCTGTACCCGGATAGGCAAGTTGCACAAGGCATAATTGCGAATAATAGGTGCGTTCGCGCAGAAATTCAGTGTCTACGGTCACATAAGGTTGGGTAGCGCATTCGGCGCAAAAATTCGCCAGTGCCTCGGTCGTTGTAATAGTTTTCATGGGTTTATATCATTCATCATTTTGGGCTTCGGCGCGCGATTTACCTGCGACATCCTGAGCCAGGGTTGCTGCCATAAATTTATCCAGATCCCCGTCGAGCACACCTTGGGTATCCGAGGTCTCCACGTTTGTCCGTAAATCCTTAATCATTTGATAAGGTTGTAACACATAAGAGCGGATTTGATTGCCCCACCCCGCATCGCCCTTGTTTTCGTGGGCATCATGAATGGATTGCGTGCGTTTACGCATCTCGATCTCATAAAGCCGAGATTTGAGGGCATCCATACAGTTGGCGCGGTTCTGGTGTTGCGATTTCACCGAGCTGGTTACCACAATCCCCGTAGGGTGGTGGGTAATACGCACCGCGGAATCGGTGGTGTTCACATGTTGCCCGCCCGCGCCCGAGGAACGGTAGGTATCAACGCGAATGTCGGCGGGGTTAATCTCAATGTCTATATTATCGTCGATCACCGGGTAAACCCAGATCGAACTGAACGAGGTATGCCGTTTGGCGGCGCTGTCAAACGGCGATATCCGCACCAGCCTGTGCACACCGCTTTCGCCCTTTAACCAGCCATAGGCGTTATGGCCTTTAATCTGGTAGGTCACCGATTTTATGCCCGCCTCGTCGCCAGCATTATAAGACATGGTTTCAACCTTATAGCCCTTTTTTTCCGCCCAGCGAACGTACATGCGCGCCAGCATCGAGGCCCAGTCGCAACTTTCTGTGCCACCTGCCCCGGCGTTGACTTCCAAGAACGTGTCATTGGCATCGACCTCGCCGTTCAGCAAGGCCTCCAGCTCCAGCTTGGCGGCGGTGATTTGCAAAGCGGTGATGGCAATCTCGGATTCGGCCACAACCTCGGCGTCATCTTCCATTTCACCAAGCTCGATCAGATCAACATTATCGCGCATATCCTCGGCAAGAGAGGTGTAATCCTCCATCGCATCCACCAGATTCTGGCGTTCACGCATCAGCTTTTGCGCCTTGTCAGGATTATCCCAGAGGGTCGGGTTCTCTGACATGGCGTCAAATTCCTCCAACCGGTGCGCGGCCGTGTCCCAGCCCATACGTTGACGCAGAAGGGCGAGAGATTTCTCAATCTCGGCAATCTGTTTTTCGGTCTCTGCACGCATGATATTGCTCCGGCGGGGTGGTAATTGCCTGTTATCTAACGACCCGTTGGCAAAGGGTAAAGGGCCTAGGTTCTGATCCTAGCGCAAACCGCCGCTGGAAAGCCCGTCAAAACTGGGCATAGCGGGGATGATGACCTGCTCGCCGTTGATAACAATAGTTTCATAACTTTCCCCTTCGCCGCGCCCAAAGAACAGCAAATCGCGCCCCATGGTAAAGCCACCATCGATGAATTCGCCGTATCCACCGTAAAACGGCTCCTCGCCCTGGCGAAATAATTCCGTAACCACGAAATCCCCCGAGGCGTCATCCTCAAGGCGCACGCCGCTAAAGCGGTCGATTTTCACGAAAACCGATCCGGGGGGTTGTTCATGTTTTACCGTTGGAAACATTTCCAGCGCAACTTTCATGAATTCCGCAAACACCGGCCCGCATAATGTACCCCCGTATGCGCCCCGCCCCATAGGTTTTGGGCTGTCATAGCCGATGTAACATCCCGCGACAATTTTTGGCGTAAATCCGATGAACCACGCGTCTTTGGAATCGTTTGAGGTACCGGTTTTACCAGCAATTGGCACCCCGAGCACCGAGCCAACGGTGCGCGACGCCGTGCCGCGCGCCACCACCCCTTGCATCATGGATGTAAGCTGGTAGGCCGTTACCTGATCCATAATCCGGCGTGCATTATCCTTGACCCATGGTTCACGTTCGACGGCCATATCGGGGCCTTGGCAGTCGTTGCAAACCCGCTGATCATGGCGAAAAATCGTATTGCCGTACCGATCCTGCACCCGATCAACAAGCGTTGGCGCAATCTGTTTGCCGCCATTGGCAAACATCCCGTAAGCCGCGACCATTTTAAGCAACGTCGTTTCCCCAGCCCCCAGTGAATAAGACAAAAGCTCCGGCATTTCTTTGTAAACCCCGAACCGTTCTGCATAGGCGCTGACCACATCCATGCCAATGCTTTGGGCAATACGCACAGTCATAAGATTTCGCGAAAACTCGATGCCAGTGCGCATGGGCGCGGGGCCGTAAAACTTATGCGATGAGTTTTGCGGGCGCCAAATCCCTTCGCCGGTTTCCACCTCGATCGGGGCATCAACCACGATTGTTGCAGGCGTATAGCCATTATCGAGCGCCGAAGCATAAACAAACGGCTTAAACGCCGAGCCGGGCTGGCGTTTGGCCTGGGTTGCACGGTTAAAAACGCTGGTTTGATAGGAAAACCCACCCTGCATGGCCAAAACCCGCCCGGTAACCGTATCCATGGCCATAAATGCCCCTTGCAAGGCGGGGACCTGTTCCAGCTGCCATTCCGGCGCCTCGCCGTCTTTTGCGCTGTTGGAAATCAGCACAACATCCCCAAGCGCCCAGATATCAGTGGCGGTTTTCGGGGTTTTTCGAGGTTTATTTTCCTCATTCAAAGCCCTGGCCCATTTGGCATCTTTGACAAATAGGTAGTGGCCGTCATCATCTTCAGCCTCGCCCTCAATGCCGATCCGCACCGAGGTATCGCCAACTTTCAACACCACGGCCAGATACCAGTCTTCAATGTCGCGCGGCAGGG
The DNA here is from genome assembly GCA_964429065.1 of uncultured Rhodobacterales bacterium. Lineage (GTDB taxonomy): Bacteria > Pseudomonadota > Alphaproteobacteria > Rhodobacterales > Rhodobacteraceae > NORP23. The sequence goes on along the minus strand of CAYSAZ010000040.1, from coordinate 14,798 downwards.
TCAAATCATCCAGCGCCTTGCGCCATTCAGGCTCTGACATAGTGTCCGCACCAGTGATATTGCCAAGCGCACCCCAGTAGGTTTCCAAGGCGCGGTCATATTCAACCAACCTGTTTTGCAAGGCTTTGGCCGCAACGCGCTGCAATTCGGGGTCCATGGTTGAACGTATGGATAACCCCCCGGCGAAAAGCTGTTCCTCGCCAAGGCTGCGGGTTAATTGACGCCGTATTTCATCAGTGAAATAACTGCGCGCCGGCATGCGAGAGCGCGCTGATGGCAAATGCCCCCCCTGCACTGTCAATAGTGGTGAGGCTTTGGCTTCTTCGGCCTCAGCCACCGTAATATACCCGTTTTCCGCCATTTCTTTCAGGATGAAATTGCGCCGCGCCACAGCACGATCATGGTTGCGCACCGGGTGGTAATCATTGGGGTCTTTGGGGTGCACGGCCAAAAAGGCGGCTTCTGCAATCGACAGTTCTTCCAGACTTTTGCCAAAATACGTTTGTGCAGCGGCTGTTACACCATATGAATTGCGCCCCAGAAAAATCTCGTTCAGATAAAGGCTAAGAATCTGGTCTTTGCTAAGCGTGTTTTCAATACGCGCCGCCAGTACGATCTCTTTGATTTTGCGCTCTATTTTGCGACTGCCATCCAGCAGAAAATTCTTCATGACCTGTTGCGTGATCGTGGAGGCCCCGCGCAGGCGCCCGCCGCGTGCCGCATCAATCAGTGCCTTGAGAATCCCCAACGGGTCATAGCCGGCGTGGTGGTAAAAGTTCTTATCCTCGGCACTGATAAAGGCCGCTTTAATCAGCGCAGGAATTTCGTCTGGCGGGGTGAAAATCCGCCGTTCGCGGGCGAATTCATCCATCACAATACCGCGGCCCGAATATATGCGCGACAGTGTCGGAGGGTCATACGTCGCCAATTGCTCGTGATTAGGCAGATCCTGACTATAGATCCAGAACAGGGTCATTAACCCGAGGCCACCCATAATCAAGGCCAAAACGCCCCAACTAAAAATAAACCCAAAAAAATTCAATATTGCACGCAACACCGACTCGTCCCCTTTTAACCCTGTCACATATACGTAAAGCATATAGGTGCGTCAAAAGTAGATTTCAGCCCCAGCGTACTTTTGCTTGTGAATGTATATAAATAAACAATGTTGTCCATATATTTGAATTTGGGTTGTATTGCACCTGCATATTTGACTATGGTGTCCCCACTGCGCCCCAAGTGAATCGTATGTAGAGGGCCGTCAGTCAAAAAGTTTTGTCGCACCATGCATGTTTGGCACAAATCTGCCATATGGAATGCGACCGGCGCTTGCGCCACCCGCTAATCCTGGTCCGTTTTTAAACATCCGGAACAGCCAATTTTCAGGCATTTATGCCGGAGAGATAACCGCGATGAAACGCGCTGATACAGGCAATGATATCTGCAAGGGCCAACCGCCCTTTGGGTTTTCTGCTGTCTTGGGCGTTTTTTCCCAAACAATTACAACGACTAACGCTACTTTGTTAAGGCAAATAGCGCCACCTGGTTGTTACAGAAAGATATCATGTCAAAGAAAATGCTTATCGATGCCACCCACGCCGAAGAGACGCGCGTTGTGGTTGTCGAGGGTAATAAAATCGATGAATTCGATTTTGAGTCCCTCAACAAACGTCAACTTGCCGGAAATATATATCTAGCCAAAGTCACGCGGGTCGAACCCTCGTTGCAGGCGGCATTCGTCGATTATGGTGGCAATCGCCACGGGTTTCTGGCGTTTTCGGAAATTCACCCGGATTATTATCAAATCCCTGCGGCTGATCGCAAAAAACTTCTGGAAGAAGAGGCAGCCTATGCAGCCATGCTTCAAGACGACGAAGAAAATGCCGAGAAATCCAAATCCCGCACCCGTCGGCGGCGCAAAAAACCAACCGAAGCTGCGGCGGATGGCGCGCCAAGTGAGGCGGATGCCATTGTTTCGGGACCTCTCGATGAAGATATGGGCGGCGGTGAGCAGCCCGATATTGTCGAGGTCCCCGAAGATCAGGGCAAGGAAACGGCCAAAGCTGCGGCGGATGTTCCTGATGAGAAAAACGCTACGTCAGAAGCCGAATCAGTAGATATTGTACCTGTTGTCACAGAAAATGTAGCCGAAGATATAAAAGAGGAAATCACCCCGCGCAAACCCCGCCCGCGCCGCTATAAAATTCAAGAAGTTGTCAAAGTACGCCAAATTCTGTTGATTCAGGTAGTGAAAGAGGAACGCGGCAATAAAGGCGCGGCACTTACCACCTATCTGTCCCTTGCCGGGCGCTATTGTGTGCTGATGCCAAACACCGCGCGCGGTGGTGGAATAAGCCGCAAAATCACCAATGTTTCCGACCGCAAAAAACTAAAAGATATCGCCGGTTCGATTACCGTGCCGCAGGGCGCCGGTCTGATTATTCGCACAGCCGGGGCGAAACGCACAAAAACCGACATTAAACGCGATTACGAATATCTGTTGCGCCAATGGGAGCAAATCCGTGACACAACCCTTAAATCCATAGCCCCGACGCATATTTATGAAGAAGGCAGCCTGATCAAACGTTCCATTCGCGACCTTTATAACAGTGATATTGATGAAATCATTGTCGATGGTGAACGCGGGTATAATGAGGCCAGAGAATACATGGAAATGTTGATGCCGGCACATACTAAAAATGTGAAGCATTACAAAGATGCCCTGCCGCTTTTCTCACGTTTTCAGGTGGAAACCTATCTTTCGGGCATGTTTAACCCGACCGTTCAGCTGAAATCCGGCGGCTATATTGTCATCGGTATCACCGAGGCATTGGTCGCCATTGACGTGAATTCAGGGCGCGCAACCAAGGAAAACTCGATCGAGGATACGGCGCGCAAAACCAACCTTGAGGCCGCCGAAGAGGTGGCCCGCCAGTTGCGCCTTAGGGATCTGGCCGGGTTGATCGTGATTGATTTTATCGATATGGAAGATCGCCGCAATAACCTGGCGGTGGAAAAACGCATCAAAGACAAGTTGAAAACCGATCGTGCGCGCATTCAGATTGGGCGGATATCCAGCTTTGGACTGTTGGAAATGTCACGCCAACGTCTGCGCCCCGGCATGCTGGAGGCCTCAACCCAGCCATGTCCTCATTGTCACGGCACCGGCAGCACCCGCTCTGATGATTCGTTAACCTTGGCGATTCTGCGCGAGCTTGAAGAAGAAGGCGTGCGCAAACGCTGTAAAGAGGTGCTGGTGAGCGTGCCGATCAACATCGCCAACTATATGCTGAACCAGAAACGCGAACATGTCGCCATGATCGAAAACCGTTTTGGGCTGTCTGTGCGCATCGAGGCCGATCCACATCTTATCAGCCCCGAATACCGCACGGAACGCATGAAAGTGGCGACACGCATCGTGCCCGAGGCTGAAATTTTGGAAGCTTCTTTCGTAGAATACACACCTGCAAATTCCAGCGAGACTGAAAACGCGCCTGCCCCGGCTGCTGATACAACCGAGGATGCGCCGAAAAAACGCCGGCGGCGTCGTGGTGGTCGCGGGCGTAATCGTAACAAGGATCAGCAAACGCCTGAGAATACAGAAGCCGAAACATCCGATGATGCGCCCAATGATGAAAATCCTGAGCTTACAGTCGTTGAGGATACACCGAAAACTGAGGCAAAACCACGCCGCACACGCCGTCGCAAAGTTGAATCCGACACGCCACAAGTGATTGAAACAGTTGAAAAAACGCCTAAATCAGATGTTGTTTCAGATGTTGTTGACGTCCCCGAAGGTAAATCCGAGGAAAAGCCAAAACGCAAACGTGCACCGCGCAAACCAAAGGCAAAACCGGCTGATGTGGCCGAAAAACCTGCCGAAAAACTCTCGGAAATCGCGCAGCCTGCTGAAAAACCAAAACCTGATCAACCAGACGCCCCCAAACGCCGCGGTTGGTGGTCTTTGGGGAAATAATATGAAAAAACTGTCTTTTTTGCTTAGCGCCGGGCTTTTCCTGTTCCTTGGCACCTTTGCCCATGCCACGGATTTGCAAGAGATGTCTGCGACTGAACGCGCTGCTTTCGGGGCCGAGGTGCGCGCCTATCTTTTGGCCAATCCCGAGGTGATATTGGAGGTAATCGACGTACTTGATACGCGCAAAGCCGAACGCACGGCCATCACGGATCTGGCGCTGGTACAACAGAATTACGACGCGCTTGCCCATGATGGATATTCTTTCGTTGGGGGCAATCCTGACGGGGCAATTACCATCGTTGAATTTTCCGACTATAAATGCGGATATTGTAAGCGCGCCCATGTCGAAGTTCAGGCGCTTTTGGCTGCCAATGACGATATCCGCCTTGTCATCAAGGAATTCCCAATCCTGGGGGATGAATCCATGCTGGCAGCACAAGCAGCCGTTTCTATTTTGACTAAACAGCCCGAATATTACGCTGAATTCAATGATTTACTTATGCTTCATAACGGTGCGCCAAACTCTATTAATCCAGTAACATTGGCTGAGATTGCCACAAATATAGGCGCTGATGCAATATTGATGCGCGATCATATGAATGACCCGCTTGTACAGCAAATCATTGCCCGCAATCACGCACTTGGGCGCGATATGCAAATACGCGGCACACCGGCATTTGTGATTGGTTCGGCGCTGTTACGTGGCTATATGCCTTTGGCTGGCATGCAAAATATGGTTGATAATGCTCGTACCGAATTGGAATAAATTCCGGGGTTAGGCATCTTTGCTTTTCAGCAGGCCCTGAATCGCCTATAAAGGTTGAAACATAAATACCGGGAGAACCGGCAGAAATTTGAGGATAAAATGGCTGATAAAAAGCAAAATGCCGACGTTAACTTTATTAAAGAACTTGCAGAATTGTTGCGGCAAAATGATCTGAGCGAGATCGAAGTTATGCGCGAATTTGCCAAAGATGATGTGCTGAACGTGCGGGTTGCACGCCAGTTAACGGCAGCGCCAATCCAACAGGCCGTGGCTATAGCGCCAAGTGCGCTTGCAGCTCCTGCCTCCCCCTCGGCGGCTCCGCAAGCTGGTGATCCTGCGCAGTTGAACGGCGCTGTAACCTCGCCAATGGTCGGCACGGCCTACCTGTCCGCCGAACCGGGTGCCGATGTGTTCGTAAACGTCGGCGATATGGTCAAAGAAGGGCAGACATTACTGATTATCGAGGCCATGAAAACTATGAACCAAATCCCGGCACCAAATTCCGGAAAAGTGACCCGCATTCTGGTTGATGACGGCGCGCCGGTGGAATTTGGCGACCCATTAATTATCTTAGAATAACCCGAGGGGGGCGAACGCATGTTCACCAAAATCCTTATCGCAAACCGTGGCGAAATTGCTCTACGGGTCATTCGGGCCTGTAAAGAAATGGGCATCGGCTCTGTCGCCGTGCACTCCACGGCTGATGTTGACGCGATGCATGTGCGCATGGCCGATGAAAGCGTCTGCATTGGCCCACCAGCCAGCGCGCAAAGCTATCTGTCCATTCCAAACATCATTTCTGCCTGCGAAATAACCGGAGCTGAGGCTATTCACCCCGGCTATGGGTTTTTGTCTGAAAACGCCAATTTTGTGCAGGTTATTCAAGATCATGGGCTAACATTTATCGGCCCCACGGTTGATCACATCAACATGATGGGCGATAAAATCACGGCCAAGGACACGATGAAAAACCTTGGAGTGCCTTGTGTTCCCGGCTCTCCGGGGGGGGTCGATACGGTTGAAGAAGCACAAAAAATATCGACCGAAATGGGGTTTCCGGTGATTGTCAAAGCAACGGCCGGTGGTGGTGGTCGCGGCATGAAGGTGGCTAAAACTGCCGATGATCTCGAAGAAGCGTTTCGCACCGCGCGCGCTGAATCCAAAGCCGCCTTTGGCAATGATGAGGTCTATATTGAAAAATACCTCACCCTGCCTCGCCACATTGAAGTGCAGGTTTTTGGCGATGGCAAAGGGGGCGCTGTGCATCTTGGAGAGCGGGATTGCTCGTTGCAACGGCGTCATCAAAAAGTGTTTGAGGAATGCCCTTCGCCGGTTATTGATGCTAAATTGCGCGAAAAAATTGGCAAAACCTGCGCTGATGCTGTGGCCGCGATCAATTATGCCGGCGCGGGCACAATTGAATTTTTGTATGAGCGCGGTGCGTTTTTCTTTATCGAAATGAACACCCGTTTACAGGTCGAGCACCCCGTTACCGAGGCCGTTTATGGCGTTGATCTGGTGCGCGAACAAATCCGGGTAGCCGCCGGTCTGCCCATGTCTTTTGAGCAAAAAAACCTGATCCCCAATGGACACGCCATTGAATGTCGTATTAACGCCGAAAAATTCCCCGAATTCCGCCCCTCGCCCGGTCGGATTTCACAATTTCATGCGCCCGGCGGGCTAGGTGTGCGTATGGACAGCCATCTTTATGACGGCTATTCGATCCCACCTTATTACGACAGTCTGATTGCCAAGTTGATCGTGCACGCCCCTGACCGCCCAGCGGCGTTGGCGCGACTTTCTCGCGCGCTTGATGAATTGGTTGTTGACGGTATTGAAACGACGGCACCACTCCATCATGCATTGCTGGCTGAGGCTGATATCCATTCGGGCAATTATGATATTCACTGGCTGGAAAAATGGTTGGAAAGCTATAGCTGAGCGTGGCCGAACCACTCAAAATCACACCTGAAATTTTAGTATGCGCCTATTGCGCAGGCATTTTTCCGATGGCAGAATCCTTCGATGATCCCGAGGTCTTCTGGGTTGACCCTGAAAAACGCGGTATCTTGCCGCTCGATGGGTTCCATATTTCACGAAGCCTACGCAAACGGCTGTTTTCCGGCGTGTATCAATTTAGCACCAACCGAATATTTGAACAGGTTGTCAAAAATTGCGCCGAGCGCGCGCAAACTTGGATAAATCCGGAAATTTTTCAATTATATATGCAGTTACACCGGAAAGGCTTCGCCCATTCTGTTGAGGTCTGGCGCGCGGGCACGTTGGTTGGCGGGTTATATGGTGTCGCGATTGGCGGGGCATTTTTTGGTGAAAGCATGTTTTCAAAAGCGACGGATGGTTCAAAACTGGCGCTTGTCGCGCTGGTGGCACGTCTGAATGCCGGTGGATTTCAGCTGCTTGATACGCAGTTTTCAACCGCGCATCTTGTGACAATGGGGGGCATTGAAGTATCACGGAATACCTATCAGGAATATTTGGAAACGGCGCTGGGAATACCGGCTGATTTTGCCACACTTGCCTCAGATGTATCCCCTCAGGAACTTTGGCAGCTTAGCACCCAAACATCATAACGCGGGTGATCAAGCGCTGATAAGGCTGGGCTGGAGGCAAACATCCACCCCGTAAAACGGTCCGTATCCTCGCGGATATCATGGATGGTGATTTGTGCAAATGCATCGGCATTTATATCACCTTGTGGATAACGGCAGGCGTGCAAAGTGATCATAAGACGTTCATATTGCACGGTTTCCCCGACCGTTATAGCAATATCCTGCGTTGTGCCGTTGATGCGATCAAGCCCGCGCAAACGGGCACTGTTAGCGGTATCTGACAGTGGCGGCTCAACTTCGACATCATCGTAAGGAATGGGAAATGTGACCCCATCGTCGCGCAGTACCCCCATAGGGGTTTCCGGCAAGAGTTCTTCAAGGATGGACTGGGCGCCTGTGCCACTGGCGAACAGCAGAAATATACTAGCCAAAATATAGCGGGGATTATTCATCAGGTTTGTCGCTACTCACAAATTTCATCAACAGGTTTATCAAGCTAACTGAACCTTGCGTCAGTAAAATTTCGTCACCATCTTCAAGCATAAAAGGTGACCCACCCGCGGTTATTTCAAGAAATGCGCCCCCCAGCAGCCCGTCTGAGGCCACTTTTATATCTGCGTCATCGGGAATAAGAATTGTGCCATCGACCGATAATTGTGCAACGGCGCGGTATGTATCTTGATCAAGTGTAATCGCTTTGAGCGTGCCGACCTTAACCCCAGCCACCCGCACATCGCTGCCGATATTCAGGCCCTCAACACTGCGAAATTTTGCGGTTAAGGTATATTGGCCGTTGCCAGTGGAAAACCCGGTGCTTTGGCCTGCGTAGAATAAAAAACCGGCGGCGGCGGCAACGACAACCGCACCGATTAAAGTTTCTGTTACGTTATTTGCCATGATATCCGCCCTATTCAGGTTGCCAGGCCTCATAATCGCGTGGCGCCTTGGGGTTGGTGGCAAAAATACTGCCCTTGGGGCGGTATGCATTTTTGTGTGCCGTCAGATTTTCCACATGCGGTTTTTCCCAGGATTTATGGGCAAGTGGTATCTCTGCCGGATTTTCGTCAAAGGTGTGGTGCAACCAGCCGTGCCAATCGGGCGAGACCCGTGAGGCCTCAATCAAACCGTTGTAGATAACCCAGCGTTTTGTGTCATCACTGTTGCGGTAATATTTATTACCTTGGTCATCCGCGCCAACAAGCTGCCCTTTGCGCCACGTAAAAATCTGTGTGCCAAAGGATTGGGTATTCCACCATGTAAATATCCGGATCAGGAATTTCATAACGACTCCGCGATTTGTGTTACCACGCTTATGCCCTGAATGTGCCCATCAGGTCCAGCCCGATCATGAGGCCGAAGCAGGCTCTTCCTTGCGATCGGCATAAATTATCAATGGTTCGCCTTCTTTTTTGACAGAATCGGCGTTGACAACGATTTCTTCAATGTCGTCATGGCCCGGCATCTCAAACATCGAATCAAGCAGGATTTCTTCCAGAATGGAGCGCAACCCCCGCGCCCCGGTTTTGCGTGCAATCGCGCGTTTAGCAATCGCTGCAAGGGCGTCATCGGTAAAGGTCAGTTGCACATTTTCCAGCTCAAACAGGCGTTGATATTGTTTTACCAAAGCGTTTTTCGGTTCGGTCAGGATGGTAATCAGGGCCGCAGAATCAAGATCCGTCAGCGTAGCAACCACGGGTAGACGGCCAACAAATTCCGGGATCAGCCCGAATTTTAGCAGATCTTCGGGTTCCAGTTCCTGTAAAACCTCGCCAACACCACGTTCTTCATTGTCTTGAACATCCGCACCAAATCCCATGGATGTGCCTTTGAAACGTTGGGAAATGATTTTATCAAGCCCGGCAAACGCGCCACCGCAAATGAACAGAATATTTGAGGTATCGACCTGCAAAAATTCCTGTTGGGGATGCTTGCGCCCACCTTGTGGGGGCACAGAGGCAATCGTGCCTTCCATGATTTTCAACAAAGCTTGCTGCACACCCTCGCCCGAGACATCGCGGGTGATGGATGGGTTGTCGGATTTGCGGGAAATTTTGTCAATTTCATCAATATAAACAATGCCGCGTTGTGCGCGCTCCACGTTATATTCAGCCGATTGCAGCAATTTCAGGATGATGTTTTCAACGTCCTCGCCAACATACCCAGCCTCGGTCAAGGTGGTGGCGTCGGCCATGGTGAAGGGCACATCAAGAATGCGGGCCAGGGTTTGTGCCAGCAAAGTTTTCCCACACCCGGTTGGCCCAACCAGCATAATGTTGGATTTGGCCAGCTCTACCTCAGGGTTTTTCGCGGCGTGTTCCAGACGTTTATAGTGATTATGCACCGCCACGGATAACACCCGTTTGGCAACCTCCTGTCCGATCACATAGTCATCGAGCACCTTGCAGATATCTTTGGGGGTTGGCACGCCTTCGGAGGATTTCACCAGATTACTTTTGGTTTCCTCGCGGATAATGTCCATACACAACTCGACACATTCATCACAGATAAAAACGGTCGGTCCGGCAATAAGCTTGCGCACCTCGTGCTGGCTTTTTCCGCAAAACGAACAATAGAGCGTGTTTTTTGAATCTTTGCTATCTGATTTGCTCATCTCAACTCTCCTACAAGGCGACTGACAGCGCCGAGTTATCTTCTTTGGTCTGCATTAGGGCATATTCAAAGCAGGCAACACAAGCGTCAACTGACTTACATGACATATATGGCATCTATTCCGCATCTTTTTCAACCACATGGCTGGTCAAAATTTCGTCAATGACCCCCCATTCCTTGGCTTCCTCAGCCGTCATGAAATTATCGCGATCCAGGGCTTTTTCAACAGATTTAAGGTCTTGCCCGCTGTGTTTAACGTAAATTTTATTCAAACGGTCTTTGAGGTCAAGAATCTCTTTGGCATGCAGTGCAATATCGGATGCCTGCCCCTGAAATCCGCCTGAGGGCTGGTGCAGCATCACCCGACTGTTTGGTAAGCTGAACCGCCTGCCCTTTTCCCCGGCTGCCAGCAGCAATGACCCCATAGAGGCCGCCTGCCCGATGCACAGTGTCGAAATCGTCGGGCGGATGTATTGCATCGTATCATAAATCGACAACCCACTGGAAACCACGCCGCCCGGCGAGTTGATATACATCGAAATTTCTTTTTTCGGATTTTCAGCCTCTAAAAACAGCAATTGCGCCACAATTAACGTGGACATACCATCATGCACCTGACCCGAGACAAAAATAATCCGCTCTTTCAAAAGCCGCGAAAAAATATCATAGGATCTTTCCCCGCGTGCGGTTTGTTCAACCACCATCGGAACCAGCGTGTTCATATATGTATCAATTGGGTCGTTCATTAGCTTGCCTTTATTCCTGTGTTCGCAACCAATATCGCGAAAGCCTTTCTGAAAGGTTTAAGTATCCGCTACAATATCTGCAAGCGCAAAACAAAAACGGCGAGCCAATGCCCGCCGTTTTTCTATAAGATTTGTGCGTTTATTCTTTATCTAAAGCCTTTACCGCAGCTTCCAATTCTTCTTTGCTGACAGATTTTTCGGAAACATTCGCCAATTCAATAATGAAATCCACGACTTTATCTTCAAAAATCGGGCCCCGCATTTGTTGTTGTGCCTGTTCATTTTTCTGCATGAATTCAAAGAATTCGCGTTCCTGACCAGGATATTGGCTGGCTTGATTAAACATTGCCTGCTGAATTTCCTGTTCGGTAACTTCGATACTGTTTTTCGTACCAAGTTCGGCCAACAACAGACCAAGGCTAACACGGCGCGCGGCCAGTTTTTCATGTTCTTTTGTGGTTTCAATTTCGGGATGATCATGGCCCTTAACATCCGGGTTATCATCATGCCAAAGCTGGTGCGCGATTTGCCCGGCTTCCGCCTTAACCAAAGACGGTGGCAGATCAAATGTTACGAGCTTATCAAGTTTATCCATAAGGCTGCGTTTCATAACCATACGCGCCGCACCTTTATATTCATCCCCAAGTTTGTCGGAAATCTGCGACTTCAGACCCTTCAGATCCTCCGCGCCAAATTTCGTCGCCAGCGCGTCATTGATTTCAGCCGGTTTGGGTTCTTTTACGTCTTTAATGGTGCAGGTGAAAACCGCGTCTTTTCCGGCCAGTGCTTCTGCACCGTATTCCGCCGGGAATGTTACGTTAACCTCCAGTTTATCACCGTCTTTTGCCCCTACGAGCTGGCTCTCGAAACCGGGAATAAAACTGTTGGAGCCGAGCACCAGCGGGTAATCCTCGCCTGCGCCACCTTCAAAAGCTTCACCGTCAACCTTGCCCAGAAAATCGATCACAACCTGATCGCCATCCTTGGCCTTGGAACCTTTGCGCCGTTTCTCAAAGTTATTGGCCGAAGCTGCAAGATTTTCCAGTGCTTCATCAACCGCAGAATCATCGATCTTGGTGACGAGACGTTCCAGTTTAAGTTTTGAAAAATCGGCCTCGGGAATCTCGGGCAGACATTCGTAATTCAGCTTAACAGCAACATCATCCCCTTCTTTCCAGTCCTCGTTTGTCATCTTGACTTCGGGCTGCATGGCCGGACGGTCGCCGCATTTCTCAAAATGTTCCTGCATGGCGCCATCAACAGTTTCCTGCATCGCTTCGCCTAGCACCGATTTACCGAACATCTTTTTCATCAAGGCAAGCGGTGCATGGCCTTTACGAAACCCCTTCATCTGGAAATCAGCGCGGGCGGTCTCCAGTTTTTCGGTAACTTTTGCCTCCAGCTCGGCGGCTGTGATGTTGATATCATAGGCGCGCGTTAGGCCTTCGTTCAGGGTCTCGGTAACCTGCATTTTGCTTCCTTTTCAATTTGGTACGGATGAAGGGACTTGAACCCCCACGCCTCGCGGCACCAGAACCTAAATCTGGCGTGTCTACCAATTCCACCACATCCGCATATCACCGTTATTTAAACAACCAAGATTTAAATAACCACGTAATTCCGCGCTTCTCTAACAGAGGTTTTTCAAACTGGCGAGCAGAAAATGCCTTTCCACCGATATGAATGGCATTTTTATATCGCCCATCCTATCTGTGCCCAACATTGACAATGTTTTGTGGCTGCTTCATATTTGCAATATGGGGCACCCGCGAACGCCCCGTGAGGCTTTGGCCCAAGTTTCGCATCCCCTGAAGATATCAGAAAGGATGCACTATGCCTTCCCCAAATGAAATTACCTCAAGTCAATTACTGCGCTTAATCGGCACCCCTGCGGCCCCTCAAGTTGTTGATGTCTGCCTGAATGAAGATTTTGCTGAAGACCAGCGCCTGATCCCCGGCTCAACACGCCATGCCCATACAAATATGGACGGGCTTATCGCGTTGCTTACCAAAGACAGGCCTGTGGTAATTGTGTGCCAAAAAGGAAAGAAGCTAAGCCAAGGCGTGGCGGCTTTGTTGCGCAATAGCGGCTTTCGCGCCGAATACCTTCAGGCCGGCATTTTTGGGTGGCGAGATTTTGGCGGGCCTATGGTGCCGTTTAAAGCGCTGCCGGCTTTGGTAAGTAGCTCAACCTTGTGGGTCACACGGCACCGGCCAAAAATTGACCGTATCGCCTGCCCGTGGCTGATCCGCCGCTTTGTGGACCCATTAGCACAGTTCATGTTTGTTGCCCCTGCTGTGGTTGAAAACGTGGCCACGGTTTTTGGGGCCACGCCATTCGATGTGGAAAACGTGTTTTGGAGCCATCGTGGTGAAAACTGCACTTTTGATACCATGCTTGCTGAATTCCATCTTGAGACAGCGCCCCTAACGCGCATGGCACAGGTTATTCGTGCCGCAGATACCAACACCCATAACAATGCGCCCGAGGCCGCAGGCTTGCTGGCCATTTCTGTTGGCCTGTCGTGCGCTTATCGCGACGACGTGCAACAAATGGAGGCGGGGCTGCATATTTATGATGCGCTTTACCGCTGGGCACGCGATGGAACCTCCGAAACCCACGATTGGCCAAACACCCAGAGCAAAGCAAAATGAGCGCCCCGACATTGGCGCAAACAACCCGAGTTTTCGCCCGCATAGGTCTGCTATCCTTTGGCGGCCCCGCTGCGCAAATTGCGCTCATGCACCGAGAACTGGTCGAAAAACGCCCGTGGATGCAAGAACAACAATTCCTTGGGGCTTTGTCGTTTTGCATGTTGCTACCGGGGCCAGAGGCGATGCAGCTTGCAACCTATGCTGGCTGGCGTTTTCACGGCGTAAAGGGCGGCCTTATCGCAGGGTTGCTGTTTGTTACCCCCGGTGCGTTGATCGTGCTGGCGCTTGCGATGCTTTATGCGGGGTTTGGGCAGGTTCCCTTCATTGATGCGATGTTCTTGGGCGTAAAAGCCACAGTGGTGGTCATTGTGATCGAGGCCCTGTTGCGCGTTGCCCGCAAGGCGCTATCGGGCAAACGGCACTGGCTTATTGCGGCCCTGTCTTTTATCGGCATATTTTTGTTTGCCCTCCCTTTTCCCATTATCATTGCACTGGCGGCGCTGCTTGGCCTGCTTACGGGTGGCGGTGGCACCTCCACCAGTCAACCGTTCACCGGAAAACCGCCATGGCGCAGTTTAGCTATCTGGCTGGCCGCGTGGTGGGGGCCTGTTGGCCTGTTATGGCTATCGGGCGCTAGTTTTCTGACCCAAATTGCAATGTTTTTTTCAAAACTGGCCGTCGTGACGTTTGGCGGGGCCTACGCGGTGCTGGCTTATATGACCCAAGCGGCGGTAAATGATAAGCAATGGCTCAGCACGGCTCAAATGATGGACGGGCTAGGCTTGGCAGAAACCACCCCCGGCCCGCTTATTTTGGTAACCGAGTTTGTGGGCTTTATCGCAGGGGTTGGCGCAGGTGGGGTTTGGCTTGGCATTGCTGGCGCACTGGTTGCCCTGTGGGTCACCTTCATCCCTTGCTTTCTCTGGATATTCACCTGCGCGCCTTATGTGGAGTGGATCACCTCTCAACCAAGGTTCAACAGCGCTTTGCGCGCCATTACCGCCGCTGTCGTTGGGGTTATCCTAAACCTGTCCGTCTGGTTTTCACTGCATGTGTTTTTTGTTGATGTCCGCGTGGTGCCATATGGCCCGCTTCAGGTTTTAACCCCCGATTTTGCGTCGGTTAACGGGCAGGTCGTTGCCCTCGCCTTTGTGGCTGCCGTGCTGATCTTGCGTCTACACATTAATTTGGTGCTGGTGCTGGTGAGCGCTGCACTAGGAGGTTTGGCCCTTTCGGCGCTATAGGTTAAGGGATCTAAACACCTTTGGCAGTTGCTCTGGCAAGTCCTCGGCAATCAATCCGGGGCCGAATTTGAGGGCGCATTCCACGTGCAGCCAAGCGGCGGTCTCGGCGGCTTGCATGGGGGCAAAACCACGGGCGAGGAGGCCGGTGATGAAGCCCGCCAACACATCGCCGGAGCCTGCCGTGGCCAGCCAAGGGGCGGCGCGCTCATAGTGGGCGGAGTTGATGGCGGC
>CAYSAZ010000039.1:0-21992 GCA_964429065.1 uncultured Rhodobacterales bacterium | reverse complement strand
CAATGATTTTACGTATCCTATCTTGCGTTGGGCGGCGTTTAGGATAATACAAGATACTGCTAATACAGGCCATTTTGCCTAAGTAAAGATGTTGTGGCGAAAGGGATACTTTGACGTTTTGGGTGCGAATATTACGCTGGGTTTTCAAACTTCAGCGCGCTGCCTATTTGCACCGCCGTTACAGCCTGTCATTCTTTGCACTGATTGTGCTGCTGGTGGGCTGGGCCTCGCAGGATGTGCGAAACTCAAATGATCCGCTACTGTTTTTCAGTGAAAATAACGTTTACCGTCAAAAGCTTGAGGCCTTGCAGCAGGTATTTGGCGATGCACAAACCACAGTAATTGTTCTGGATGCTAACGTGCCGGATGCCCCGCTCAAATTGCTTGAGGCCGAGCGATATCTGTCAGAGATTTTGATGGATCCATCCCATGATCTCTATATTTCCCATAACGTCGGGGTTGGCTCTGTCACGGCGACATTGCCGGCAATTGGCTATCCTGTGGAACACACCTCGCTTGAGGATTTACAGTTTCTGGCGCAGGACCATCCGGCGCTGCGCACGTATTTTTTCAATGATGATTTAAGCGCGGTATTATTATTTCTGCCCTTTAAATTCCCTGATCAAAGCGACCCGGCACTTATGGCTGCATATGCACAACAAATGGATATTGTTGCCCATATGCAGAAAAAATTTCCGACGATTGATACTTCAATCTCGGGCAGTGTTACAACTTTTGAGGCCCTGCGCGCAGCTTTTGCCGGAGACAAGAGGTTCTTGTTTCCGGCCACGGTTTTGATCAACTTTCTGGTGCTGCTCTTTGCCTTTGGAAATCTGCGCGTAACCCTGTCAGCCTTGCTGATTGCGGTTGTGTCTGTTGTCTTGACCCAAGGTGTCGCAGGTTGGAGCGGCTATGTCTTTGCCGCCGGCTCGGCCTCGTCGTTTTCCATCGTTTTGACCCTGACCGTAGCAAGCCTTATCCATGTGGTGCATGCGATGGGACAACGACAGCGCAGCTTGCCGTTTCAACGTTCGGGGTCGATTATTTTGGCAAGCTTTCGCAAGTTGACGGTGCCGGTAACCTTGGCTCATATCACGACGGCCGTCGGATTTTTGTCCTTGAACTGGGCCGATGCTCCGGCGTTTAAATCCATGGGTAATCTGGTGGCTATCGGGTTGATATTCTCGTTGATGTTATCTCTTTTTGTGGCACCGATTGCCTTGAAATCAAAGCGCAATAAGTTGGTTATTAAAGACGATAACATCCGAAAAATATCGCGCTGGTTTGCAAATGCATGGGCCGCGGCGCCGGTTCGAAACGGGGTGCTGGTATGCATCTTTTCAATGGCAGCGTTAAGCGGGCTGACGCAGATTGTTTTTGACGACCAGATCACGGCTAATTTCCCTGATGACCATGAGTTGGTTGTGAATATAGACAAAATGAACGAGGCTTTTGGCTGGGTTCAGACCGTGGATATTGTACTGCGTTATGACGGTGATGAACTGACCCAACCCCAAGCATTTGAGGATATAGAAAAACTTAGCAAATGGATCGTGCTGCAATCGCCTGTCCATAGTGTTCTTGGCCCGCTGCCCCTTATCAGGGACTGTCTGGCCCGCCGCACGCCTCCTATACTTGGCAGTTTCAAGGATGTGGCACCAAAGGCATTGAACTATTGTGTGCGCACCAGTGGTGGCAATAAGGCTGATGGGCAGGCAGGGTTCTTTGATAAAGATTTTCAGCAACTGCATTTGCAGGTTTTATTGCCAAGGCTGTCGGCTGCCGGTGTGCGCGAGATCAGCGAGAAAATCACGGCGCATGTGAAAGCTATGGGCTACGCCGAGGGTCGCGCGGTTGTCTCGGGCATGGCCGTGATGTCGGCGTACCTCTCTGAGGTGAACACTTATAATATGCTATTTGGCACTGCCATGGCGATGTTGATCGTGTCGGTATTAATCGGGGTGTTTTTGCGCTCAACGGGGTTGGCGATTTTGTCGATTTTACCCAACTTCCTGCCTGCGATGGCCGCGCTTGGATTATGGGTGTGGATGAACGGCACGGTGGGGATGGCGGCGTCGATCATCGCCTCGGTCACCTTTGGCATTGTGGTCGATGATACGATCCATATCCTTTATGCACTGGCGCGCGGCAAAAACACCCAAACCCGCGCCGGGGTGCGCACGGTGTTGCGCAATGTAACGCCGGGGGTTTTGACGACGACGGCGACACTTGGCTTGGGGTTTGCAGTTTTGATGTTCAGTGGCTTTGAGGTGAACCGGCAGCTCGGATTTTTGACCAGCATCACTATCGGCATTGCATTTTTGTTTGATATATTCGTTCTGCCCGGGCTTTACAGTTTTTTTAAAGGGCGCAAGCGTTAAAGCCAGTCGCGCAGAATCGGGATCAGCGGGATATCGGCCGGGGGCATGGGGTAGTCACGCAAGGCATTGGCGCGCACCCATTTCAAGGTTTGCCCCTCACGCGGCTGCGGTGTGCCTTGCCATTTGCGACAGGCAAAAAGCGGCATCAGCAGATGGAAATCCGGATAGGAATGGGATGCAAATGCCAGTGGGGCAAGGCAACTTTGCCAGGTATCGATCCCCAGTTCTTCGCTGAGTTCACGCATTAGCGCCACCTCGGGGGTTTCCCCATCCTCAACCTTGCCACCGGGAAATTCCCACAGCCCTGCCATGGATTTTCCAGCCGGGCGTTGGGCCAGCAACACGCGGTTATCGACATCAATCAGGGCCACGGCCGAGACCAGCAATATTTTCATGAACGATAATCGGCGTTAATCGTGATATAACGATGGCTAAAATCACAGGTCCAGACAGTGGCCGCCCCCTTGCCAACCCCTAGATCAACCCGCACGCACAAATCTTGGGCTTTCATATAGGCCGCTCCCGCATCCTCATGGTAATCAGGGCAAACCAAGCCTTTAGCAGCCACCAGAATATCGCCAAACCAGATTGACAGGGCGTCACGATCCGCGCGCTCCCCGGCTTTTCCAACGGCCATAACAATGCGCCCCCAGTTCGGATCTTGCCCCGCAAAAGCGGTTTTTACCAGCGGAGAGTTGGCAATCGACAGGCCAACGGTTTTGGCTGCGCGATCATTTTCAGCCCCCTCGACGATGATGGAAATAAACTTCGTGGCACCCTCGCCGTCGCGCACAACCAGATGGGCAAGATCACGCATTACCTTGTGCAGGGCCGTGGCGAAATCAATGGCGCGGGGGTCATCAAGTGT
Organism: uncultured Rhodobacterales bacterium; assembly: GCA_964429065.1. Taxonomy (GTDB): domain Bacteria; phylum Pseudomonadota; class Alphaproteobacteria; order Rhodobacterales; family Rhodobacteraceae; genus NORP23. The sequence goes on along the minus strand of CAYSAZ010000039.1, from coordinate 18,743 downwards.
GGTGATCATCGCCATATCTGCCTTGCCTGTAGCAGCCACAATCATCGAGTCCGAGGTCGAGGTGTCACTATCAACCGTGATGCAGTTAAACGTCGTGTCACTACCTGTTGACACAATCTGTTGCAGCACGCACTGGTCAATTTTCGCATCCGTATAGATGAAAGCCAGCGTTGTTGCCATATCAGGCGCGATCATCCCCGAACCTTTGGCAAAGCCTGCGATATGCACTGTGCCATCCAGTTCAACTGTCTCGCTTGTCCCTTTGGCATAGGTGTCTGTGGTCATTATCGCGCGCGCAGCAGATTCGGCACTATGGGCATCCAGATTTGCCTTCAATGCGTCCATCTTGGCGATAATGCGATCTTGGGGTAGCGGTTCGCCGATCACGCCGGTTGAGGCGATGAATATATTGCTTTGGGAAATTTTCAGCGTTTTTGCGCAGGCCGCAGCCGTGGCGCGTACAGCATCCATACCTTTCTGGCCAGTAAAAGCATTGGCATTTCCAGAGTTTATGACGATCGCCAACCCTCCGGCATCTTGTCCGGCAGATAGGGCTTCCTGACACCATAATACTGGCGCTGAACAGGTTTTTGAGCGGGTAAACACGCCCGCAACCACACTGCCGGGCGCCAGCTCTGCCAGCATAACATCATCGCGGCCCGCATATTTTACATTGGCGGCGACGCTGGCAAATCGCACGCCTGCAACCACCGGCAGTTTAGGAAAACCGCCGGGTGGGGCGAGCGGGGACGGGGCGGGTTGATCATTCATGTGCAGTTAATGGGCGCAGCAAGTTAAGATCACGTATGGCAGCGGGGTCAAACCCCTCATCCATCTTTTCGATCTGGGCGCCTTCGCGTAAAGCTGCGATTGTCCCATCTACACGATCCTGTTGCATTTTCCGGGCAAGCTGGGCTTTGACCTCTTCTAATGCAGGAACGGGGCGGATGCGTTTGTCATTTAAGATCAAAACATGCCAGCCAAATTGTGTTTGCACAGGTCCAGAAATTGCCCCTATTTCCATTTCCAGCACAGCCGTTTCAAACTCCGGAACCATTTGACCAAGGCCAAACCATCCCAGCGCGCCACCCTCTGGTCCTGACGGGCCGATGGATTTTTCTTTGGCAAGCTCAGCAAAATCGGCACCCTCATCAAGGGCTGTGACCAGTTCTTTGGCCTGATCTTCGGTTTCAACCAGAATGTGGCTGGCATCAAATTCTGGATCTTCGGGAAGGTCGGCATAAGCCTTGTCATAAGCGGCCTGATATTCGGCATCGCTTGGCGCGTCTCCCAGAGCCTCATCAATGGCAATAGCTGCGCGTAAAGCCCGGTGTTCATTTTCTAATGACAGACGTAATTCCAGAGTTTCTTCGGTGATTGAGCCGCTCAGCAATATCTGATCAATAATTTGCTCTAAGATACCCTTATACAACACATCGTCAGGTGCCGAGAGGTACTCCTGGGGTAACTGGGCGCGCAGTAAAATAACATGGCCCAGCAAAACTTCGGTGCCATTAACAACGGCCAGTACACTTGATGCTGATGGCGCTTCGGCTGTCGTCGCTGAATCTTGCGCCATGGCCGGGGAAAAAGATGTGGTGCAAAGGCATGCAAGCGCACCCGCGGCTAAAATATTACGCATAAATATCTCCTGTTATCGTGCCCTTAGGGGCGGATTTTTTCTTTTCGCACCAAATGCATGTGCGCGGTGGCGTTGACACTGCCCAATACGCCGCTTACATCAAATTGATCCTGCACGGGCAAAGTGCGATGCGAATTATGTACGCGCTCATACCTGATGAAACAAGCACCATAGGTATTTTGTTTCAATTGGGGCAGGAAAACTATTCGGTTCGGCGGTTTTTGGCGAACGCAAGGGAAAGACGGGTATTCATGCTGGGCATAAGCACACTGGCTAAAAAGGTTTTTGGCACGCCGAATGATCGCAAGATCAAGGCGACGCAACCGCTTGTGGATAAGATCAATGCGTTGGAGCCGGAATTTCAGGCGTTGTCCGATGATGGTATCAAAGCCAAGACGCAGGAATTCAAGGATCGTTTGACGAATGGTGAGACCCTCGATGATCTGCTGCCCGAAGCTTTTGCCAATGCCCGCGAGGCCGCCGTGCGCAGCTTGGGCATGCGCCCGTTTGATGTGCAGCTTATGGGCGGGATTTTTCTGCATGAGGGCAGCATATCGGAAATGAAAACCGGGGAAGGCAAGACCCTGATGGCGACCCTGCCGATTTACCTCAATGCCCTGACCGGGCGCGGTGTACATCTGGTGACGGTTAATGATTATCTGGTGCAGCGTGACGCAGAATGGATGGGGGTTGTTTACGAATTTCTTGGTATGACATGGGGGATTGTGGTCCCGGGCATGCAAGAGGCCGAGAAACGCGTAGCTTACGGCGCGGACATAACCTATGCCACCAATAACGAGTTGGCATTTGATTATTTGCGCGACAATATGAAATCGGATCTGCGCGAAATTTTGCAGCGCGATTACCATTTTGCCATCGTTGACGAGGTCGATTCAATCCTGATCGATGAGGCGCGCACGCCTTTGATTATTTCCGGCCCGACTGAGGATAAATCGGAGCTTTATATCACCGTTGATAAACTGATCCCGGCCCTGACCGAGGAACATTTTGATCTGGATGAAAAAGCCCGCACCGCAACCCTGACCGAAGAAGGTACCGATTTTATTGAAAACAGCCTGCGTGAGGCCGGTCTTTTGCCCGAAGATCAAAGCATGTATGACCCTGAAAGTGTCAGTCTGGTGCATCACGTCACCCAAGGCCTGTTGGCCCATAAGCTTTTCATGCGCGACAAGGATTATATCGTTAAGGGCAATGATGTGATGCTGATTGACGAATTTACAGGTCGGATGATGACGGGTCGGCGGCTTTCGAACGGGTTGCATCAAGCGCTTGAAGCCAAGGAAGGCGTTGATATTCAACCCGAAAATATGACGATGGCGTCAGTGACGTTCCAGAATTATTTCCGCCTTTATGACAAGCTTGCCGGCATGACCGGCACGGCGATGACCGAGGCCGAGGAATTTGCCGATATTTACGGTCTTGGCGTGGTCGAAGTGCCGACCAACATGCCGGTTATTCGCAATGACGAGGATGACCATGTATACCGCTCGGCCGCTGAGAAATATGACGCAATTATTGAAGTGATCAAAGAGGCCCATGAAAAAGGCCAGCCAACACTTGTCGGCACTACCTCGATTGAAAAATCCGAGACGCTTTCGGCACTGCTGGAAAAGGGGAATGTGGCGCATAACGTTCTGAACGCACGCCACCATGAACAAGAGGCCGAGATTATCGCAATGGCTGGCGAGCTGGGCGCGGTGACGATTGCCACCAACATGGCCGGGCGGGGAACGGATATCCAGCTTGGCGGCAACGCGGATGTGAAAATCGCCAAAGAAATCGCGCTGGCGGGCGAGGGTGCTGATGAAACCGCGATACGGGACCGTGTGAATGCCGAAGTTGCCAGAAGTAAACGTCTGGCTTTAGAGGCGGGCGGCCTGTTTGTTTTGGCAACTGAACGCCATGAAAGCCGCCGCATCGACAATCAGCTGCGAGGCCGTTCCGGGCGTCAGGGCGATCCGGGCCGCACAGTGTTTTTCCTGTCACTCGAAGACGACCTGATGCGGATTTTTGGCTCGGAAACGCTGGATAAAATGCTGGGACGTCTTGGTCTGGAAGACGGTGAGGCGATTATCCATCCATGGGTTAACAAAGCTCTGGAACGTTCGCAAAGCAAGGTTGAGGCACGCAATTACGACATGCGCAAGGGTGTGCTGAAATACGATGATGTGATGAATGAGCAGCGCAAAATGATCTTTTCGCAACGCCGTGATATCATGGAATCGCAAGATGAATCTGAAACAACACGCGAAATGCGCCATGATGTTGTTGATGATATTATTGCCAAATATATCCCGCCCAAAGCCTATCCGGAACAATGGGATATGGTGGGTATGCAGGCCGATATCCGCAGCATTTTTGGCCTTGATCTACCCGTTGTCAGCTGGGCAGATGAGGAAGGCGTGGACGAAGAAACCATTGCCGATCGTTTGTATTCTGAAACGGATAAAGCGATGGCACAAAAGGTTGCCAAATACGGCGCTGATACGATGCGGCAGGTGGAAAAGCAGGTTCTGTTACAGGTTATCGACAAAAGCTGGCGTGAACATCTGTTAACGATGGAGCATCTACGCTCGGTTGTGGGGCTGCGCGGATATGCGCAACGTGACCCGCTCAATGAATATAAAACCGAGGCGTTTACCTTGTTTGAACGTCTGCTCGATGATCTGCGCAGTTCTGTTAGTAAACACCTGGCCCATATCCAGATAATGACTCAGGAAGAACAGCAGGCGATGGTGGCCCAGATGCAAGTCGAAGCTGGAATGGATGGTGAATCACTGCGGAAACCTGTGGCAGATACGACTGTACCAAAGACCGCTAAACCTGATAGGGCCGCAATAGGAACAGATCCGTCAACATGGACAAATCTTGGCCGAAATGTACCCTGCCCCTGTGGTTCTGGAAAGAAATATAAACATTGCCATGGAAAGGCTTAGGACCGGGGTTGCGATTCGGCCCTGAATCCAGAAAAGATGCCGGTTATGCTTATTGTAACAAAGATTTTAGCGTTGTGATATCAACAATCTGTGGATAAGTGTTAAAATTTGTAGGGAATGCCCCTATATCTTGTCCATTTAAAGGTGAATACAGGTAAATATTGTGATGGTTGCAATTATCACACAGGATCACGTCGAGATAGTATAAAACATGTGCAAAAGCATTTGCTTTGAGTTACACTATGGTAAGTAAGTTACTATATCTATGTGTGTTAGTTCCCAGTTTGGCTTAGTCTAAGGATAAAACATTGTTTTCTGACGATCGCTTTATGACCATGGCAACAGGTCTCGTTCTCGCTATTGTGGTTGGCACATTAGCGCAGAAGAGCGATACGCTGATGGCATTTTTCACCGGCGATGAAATTACGTTAGCGCAGGATGACCAGTTTACGGTGCGTGCCGGTAAAGATCAAACCCTTGATGTTTTGGCAAATGATACAGGCGCAGGCGCGCTTGCGATTGTAAAATCGCCCTCCTGTGGTGCCGTGCAGATAAACGAAGGAGGCGGCGTTGAATATCTTGATTCCGCGACCTGTTCCGGCAAAGTTACATTTACCTACAGTATTGAAAGCGAAGATGGCCCACAGGAAAGTGTTGTTTCACTTTCTGTCATTGGTGATGCTGTTCTACAAGAAACTGTAGTCGCTGCCGTCGTGCCTGAAGCTGTCGTATCTGCAGACGAGAGAGGGTTTGCCGGTGTTGATGATCAGGTATCTGATGACGGGATTCTGGACACCGACTATATCGACATTGAGGCAGACCCGGTTAATGAAAACATACAGGTTGCCACCCCGCGTGACGACAGGCTGACGCCGGGCCAAATCTTGCTGCAAGATGATTCCGCAGATATCGAGGTTGTCGGTTTTGGTGCCGCGCGCGCGCCAACGTTATTTGCCCCTGATATGCAAGAGCTGATCCAGCCCCAAGAAACCGTTGATACGTTGCGCCGTTCTGTGGCTGCTGTGGCCCCCTCGCAAATCGACGCTGATGAAAATATCAGCCGCCAATCAAGTGCGGCCATGCCTTCGACCGGCGGGCTGACCCGCGCGCAACCAAGCAACATCGAGCTTGGCACCGAACTTTCCCCGAGCGTTGCGTTCAATTCGCCCTCGCAACCACGGCTTATGCCTGCGCCTCAGCTTTTGCCTGTTGCCGATGCAGGGACCGCGATTGTGATCGAACATGGTCCGACTGTCACGTCAATAGCGCCAACAAGCATTGCCATTCTTGACAACAGCACCGCGAGTGAGCCGGTCAGCCTTTCTGACGAGATTGAATATCAGATCGCCACGCTTCTTTCCCAAGAGAATGCGCTTGCAGACCATGATCCATTAAGCCCTCCTGAAAATGTTGATACCCAATCAGCAGACGCAGGGGATGTACGGATCAATGCGGCTGATCCGGCAGATAGTTCAGATATCGTTGTTGAAATGGCGGCGCAAATATTGTTGCCAAGTGCACAATTGACCCAATCGCTGATCCGTAACGATCAGGCAACACCTGATGCGGATTTACTGCAATCGGATACCGATACATTGTTTGTAGCCGATCTCAAAGTTTCAGCACCGCCGGCCGAAGAGCCAGTAGCAGAGGAAACACTTGTTGCCTCACTGCCCAGCGAAGCCACGCAAACATTCCAGTCATTTTTGGAATCTACCGCAAGTGCACAATCCACGACGTTGGCCTGTGGTATCGAAATATCAGCCGCGGCGCGCCCGGGTGCCTCGATCTCATTGACGGTTTTCTCGGAATGTCGCAGCAAGCAAATATTCACGGTGGAGCATTCAGGTCTGACGTTTTCTGAACGTCTCGGCAACAATGGTAAACGGTCAATCACATTGCCTGCATTGGCAAATACCGCGATCATCAACATCGCGTTTGAAGACGGTGGCAAGGCGCAATCCAGCGTTTTGGTGCGTGATGCGTCTGACATAGAACGTATCGCCGTTGTCTGGTCTGTACCTGTAAGAATAGAGCTACATGCCTTTGAAGATGGTGCTCTTGAAGGTGCATCCGGGCATGTCTGGAATGGGCATGCGCGCCGTTATCGTGATACATTAACAGGTGGCGGCGGTTTCATGGAAGCTCTTGGAGATCCAAAGATTGTTGGTGGCAGCATGGCCCAAGTCTATAGCCTGCCAACCAACCGTTTGCGTAAACAAACAACAGTACGTATGGATTTGCGAATTACCGATGCAACCAAACATTGTGATCAAAACATGATTCTACGCACAATCCGCACCGAAATTAAGGGCGGCGCCAAGCCTCGGGAATTTAGTCTGGCAATGCCAAGCTGTAGTTCGGCCTCTGCGGGGCTGGTTTTAGAAAATTTTGTCGAAGCGATCAGTGTTACACGTCGCTAATAGCTGACTGGGATCCCGTTACAACAATCCTAGACTGTTGAAACTGGTGTCCGTTTCTTTACCAATAATTACGTGGTCATGCAGGGTTATACCTAAGGCTTGTGCGGCTTCGTTCACCTTGTGGGTCATAGATATATCTGCATCAGACGGGCTCGGGTCGCCGGACGGGTGATTGTGCACCAGAATAATCGCCGAGGCATTCAGCTCCAACGCGCGTTTCACGACTTCACGGGGGTAAACAGGTACATGGTTTACCGTGCCTTGGGCTTGTTCCTCATCGGCAATCAGGATGTTTTTTTGATCCAGAAATAGCACCCGGAACTGTTCAGTTTCCCGGTGTGCCATAACCGTTTTGCAGTAATTCATAAGTGAATCCCAGCACGCAATCGCATCTTGCCCCAATACCCGCGCCTGCCCAAGCTTATGGGCTGCAGCTTCAACAATTTTAAGTTCCTGCACGACTGCAGAACCGACACCTTGTAGTTTTGCTATGCGGGCAGCAGGCGCAGAAATCACCCGGTTGAAATCACCAAATTCAGCCAAAAGGCGTTTTGCCAGAGGTTTAACATCGCGTCGCGGGATGGCGCGAAACAACACCAATTCTAGCAACTCGTAATCGGCCAATGCACCACTGCCTGCCGTCATAAAACGATTGCGCAGGCGTGCACGGTGGTTATGAAAATGCGGTTTTGTCGGTGCCAAAGCAATTGCAGGTGTGCTGTCATCCAACAAACCCCGCAGCGGGGCCTCTTCAAAACCGGTGTCGGGTGAATTTCTCATCCGTATACTGTGCATATTTATGGTTAAGCCGGAGTTAACTGTCCCAGGTCGGATAGAACTTATTCGCAGGCGACAGGGTGAAAATCTCGCACCCGTCTGCGGTCACACCGATGGAATGTTCAAACTGCGCCGAGAGCGATTTATCTTTGGTTACCGCCGTCCAGTCATCCGCCAGAACTTTGGTGCCGGCACGCCCCAGATTGACCATCGGTTCGATGGTGAAAAACATTCCCGGTTCCAACACCGGCCCGGTGCCATAGCGACCATAGTGTAAAACATTGGGGGCAGCGTGAAATACGCGCCCCAGACCATGCCCGCAAAAATCCCGCACCACAGACATGCGATACCCCTCGACAAATCGCTGGATCTCCGCACCGATATCGCCAAAAGTATTGCCGGGTTTCACCTGTTCAATCCCCTTCATCAGGGCATCATGGGTGATGTCGATCAGACGTTCAGCCTTGCGAGACAGCTTACCGGCCACATACATGCGGCTGGTGTCGCCAAACCACCCATCCAGAATGCAGGTAACATCAATGTTTAGAATATCCCCCTCTTTCAGGCGTTTATCCGACGGGATCCCGTGGCACACTACATGATTGATCGAAATACATGAGGCATGTTGATACCCCCGATATCCGATGGTCGCCGAGGTGGCGCCGTTATCCTCAATAAATTGCTGAATCAGGCTATCGAGTTCCAACGTCGTGACGCCCGCTTTGACATACGGCGCGATCATATCCAGCGTTTCAGCTGCCAGACGGCCAGATGCGTGCATGCCGGCAAAATCAGATGGATCATGCAGCAATATGCCGTCTTTATTCAGTCGTGCAGATGTTTGACCTTCCAAAGTCGTGGTCTCCTGAATATTTCATATAGGGTCTTTTAGCCCCAACTCTGGCAGTATGCAATTATGTGTGCACTAAATATCACAAGGTAAATTACGCGAAATGCTTATACCTGAGGGTGATATATTGGTGTCAAAACACAAAACCTCAACCCCTGCTTTACGCGCGGCGCTATAGGCTGCGCTATAGGTTGGATCAAGATCATCAGCCAAAGAAAGGTGCGTGCAATCACTGCGTTGCACCAGATAGAGCATAATCGCGCGGTGCCCTTGGGCAACCATGGTGGACAATTCCGCCAGATGTTTGGCCCCACGCTTGGTTACGCTATCGGGAAACTCTGCCAGACCAGGGTGGCGCGACAGGGTGACGCTTTTGACCTCTAGATAACAATCGGGCAGGTTTTTCTCTTGCAAAAGAAAATCAATACGACTGTTTTCTCCGTATTTCACCTCAGGTTTTATCAAACTATAGGCTGCGAGTTCGGGTATTTTTTTAGCATCGAGCGCCGCACGGATAATCCGGTTGGCACTGTTGGTGTCAATACCAACAAACGTGCCGCCAGGCAGTTCCACCAGTTTCCAGCCGTACCGTAATTTGCGTTTTGGGTCGTCATTTGGCTGTAGCCAGACCCGCAAGCCTGCGTCTTTCAACCCTAGCATAGAGCCAGGGTTGGGGCAATGCGCTGTGACCTCAGTGCCGTCTGGCAGCGTGACATCGGCCAGGAAACGTTTGTAACGTTTAAGCAAAGTTGCAGGGATCAGGGGGGGTGAAAAAATCATGAACGTCAGTTCCGTGTGCCCATACGGTTGTAAAAATCGATGTCCTCAATTGTAAGAGTTCCAGAGATAATAAATGCCACGAGTGGCACCCACAGGATCAGGGTTATGAGCGTAACCCATTTCATTTTTTTGCCGATCATCGGGTCAACCGGGGCCGAAGCAGGCGTGCCGGGAACGATCTTACCGTCCTCGCCCTGGCTCTTCATGCGCATTGGCAGGGCCATAAGCAGCAGCATAAACCAGATGACGGCGAATAGAACGATTGCAGAAGTGATGGCCATTATGTTTGCTCCAATTCGATCAAAGTGCCGGTGAAATCTTTGGGATGCAGGAATAACACAGGCTTGCCGTGCGCGCCGATCTTTGGGGTGCCGTCGCCCAGAATACGCATACCAGTGGCACGCAAGCGATCACGGGCGGTAAGGATGTCGTCAACCTCATAACAAATATGATGGATGCCGCCGCTGGGGTTTTTGGCCAGAAATGCGGTGATAGGGCTGTTGTCCCCAAGGGGGTGCAGTAGTTCAATCTTGGTGTTTGGCAGCTCAATAAAGACAACCGTAACCCCGTGATCCGGTTCATCTTGTGCTGGGTTGACGGTTGCACCCAGCGTATCACGATAAAGGGCGATTGCGGCTGCGAGGTCCGGCACGGCGATGGCGACGTGATTGAGGCGTCCGATCATGGGGTACTCCTGTTATGCAAGCGTTAGTTACGCCAAGTCGTTGACTGTGTCCACGTCCGAAAGGGCCTGGATCAGACCAACCGTTGCATCACCAAGGCTGGCACGGGTGTCAGATAGGGTGTGTTGGCTGGACCAACGCACATTTTGAAAGAGATTTTTGGGTAATGGGCGAGGCCCGCGGCGCATGCCAGCCAGCCAAAAACCCCCGTCGGGTGCGGGGCCAAGGACACAATCTTTATGGCCTAACCTGCGAAATGCGGTTTCAATCAGGTGCGGGGTAACACCGATGATATCGCTACCAATCAGGACCACGGGACCGGGCGGGGTGGTGGTAAAAATATGGTGCATTCGCTGGCCAAGATCACCCGATATTTGTGCATCCCGCGCGATACCAGCCGGCCAAATACGGCTGTGCAGGGCGCGCGGTGGAGCGATTGACAGGCGCAATTGCCAGCGCGGGTCATGGTTGAGCATGCGGATAAGTCGCGCGGAATGATGACGAAACCACCATGCAGCGTTAGTCATGCCAATGTCGCGCCCAAGGCGTGTTTTCACCTTTCCCGCGCGCGGCTCTTTAAGCATTATGATCAGACGTGGCCTAACGATACGGCGCACCGATGGATTGCAGCCATTTCTCAAGCGCTGGGCGCACGGATTGCGAACCAGAAGCGCGGGCCTCGTCGATCACAGCCTTGGTTTTTGCCAAATCAACATAACGGATCAGCCGTTTGATCGGCCCGATTGCGGCTGGACGCATGGACAATATCCGCAACCCCATGGCGGCAAAAGCCAGGGCCTCAACCGTGCGCCCGGCATCCTCACCACAAAACGAAACCGGCGTGTTAAAGGCATCACATTTCTGCGCAATTTGCTCGATAAAGTTCAGATAGCTGACATTCAGCGTGTCATATCGCCGCCGCACACGTTCATTTTCACGGTCTGCGGCAAAGAAAAACTGCTTTAAATCATTGCCGCCAATAGAGATAAAATCGGCCATTTCAAAGAACTGATCAGGGGCAAAGGCCAAGCTCGGGGTTTCCAGCATTGCCCCGATTTTGATGTCTTCTGGTAACATATGACGATGTTTTTTCTCGGCCGACAGTTCATCAAGCAACCGTTGTCGCGCCTCGCGAAATTCGTCAAACTGGGCAACCATTGGAAACATGACCTTTAGCGGGCGCCCTTTGGCCCCACGGATCAAGGCCTGAAACTGCATGCGCATCAAACCCGGGCGATCCAACCCCATGCGAATGGCCCGCCAACCAAGCGCCGGATTCGGTTCATCTTGCCGACGCATATAGGGCAACACCTTGTCGGATCCGATGTCGAGCGTGCGGAAGGTCACCGGCCTACCCTCGGCGGCGTCAAGCACGCTGGCATATGTATTGGCAAGGGCCGCGCGGCGCGGAAAGCTGGAGCGCAGCAAAAATTGCAATTCCGTGCGAAACAGCCCCACCCCTTCGGCCCCGGAACTTTCAAGCGAGGGTAGATTGCTCATCAATCCGGCATTCATTTCAAGCTTGATCACAGCACCATCAGTGGCGCGCGCAGGCAAATCCCGCAGGGCGGCGTATTCTTGTTGGGCTTCGGCGCGCATGGCGATTTTTTCGTGAAACGCAACCTTAACGCTGTCTTCGGGGCGCAAATGCGCAACGCCGGCATCGCCGTCGAGCAAAATAGAATCGCCAAAAATTGCCTCGCGGGTGATGCGGGCCGCTTGAATAACCAACGGGATCGCCAAGGCGCGTGCAACAATAGTGGCGTGGGAACCAACGGAGCCTTCCTCTAGTACGACACCTTTTAGTTTGTTGCCATAATCCAGCAATTCCGCCGGGCCGATGTTGCGCGCAACCAAAATCGCATCCTCGGGATATTCATCAGGGGTGCGGCGCACGCGACCGGTTAATATGCGCAACATGCGGTTTGAGAGATCATCAAGATCATGCAACCGTTCGCGCAAATAGGCATCGGGCACCCTTGCCATGCGTGTGCGGGTGCTGGATTGTTCCTTTTCCACCGCAACCGCAGCCGCCAAACCACTTTGGATGGAAGCTTCCAAACGGTTGCGCCAGCCTTTGTCATGGGCAAACATGCGGTAGGCTTCCAGCACTTCACGGTGCTCGCCACTGGCCGAAAGCTGTTCGGTGGCCAGCAGTTGGTCGATCTCGCCTTGCAACGTGGCAAAGGCCACAGCAAGGCGCTGCATCTCAACGTCTGGGTCATCGGCAACCGGATTGGCGATGACGATATGGGGTTCGTGCAGTAACACATGCCCCTCCGCCACACCGTCTTGGGCGACCAGGCCTTTGGCGAAAAACGGGCGTTGGTGGGGCATGGCCATCGCTTGCTGTCCCTCGGCGCTAAAAGCCCCAAGCTCGGTCATTTCTGCGATCACCATGGCTACAACCTCAAGGCCGTAAACTTCATCATCGCTGTAGCTGCGCGCAGTTTTGTTTTGCACAACCAGAACACCCAGAACCTCGCCAACCCGTTGAATCGGGACCCCAAGGAACGAGACATAAATCTCCTCGCCGGTTTCAGGCATAAAACGAAAACCCTTGGCCGTAGGGGCGTCTTTGGTCTTGAACGGGCTGGCGGAATCGGCAATGCGCCCAACCAGACCTTGCCCGATACGCAATCGCGTGTGGTGCACGGATTGCGGGTTCAACCCTTCGGTTGCGCATAGTTCCAACGTCGTATCATCGCGCCGCAGATAGATCGAACAGACCTCTGCCTCCATGGAACAGGCGATGATATGGGTGATTTTATTCAGCCGTTCCTGCCCCTCGCCCTGTTCGGCAAGGATGTCACGCAGACGTTTCAGCAAGGTGCGGGAATCAACCCCTTTAGGTGTGGGCATGCTGCCCCCTTATGATGCCTTATCCAGTTCAAAGGCATCATGCAGGGATTGCACCGCGAGTTCCATATATTTTCGGTCCACCAGAACAGAAACTTTAATCTCAGAGGTGGTAATGACCTTGATATTGATCCCGTCATCCGAAAGAGCCTTGAACATTTTCTGGGCAACACCTGCATGGCTGCGCATCCCGATCCCAACGATTGAGACTTTGGCCACGGCCGTATCCGCATCCAGCGCATGATAATTGATCTCACCGGATTTTTTGGCGCCTTCCACGGCTTTGGTCGCGGCGGGCACCTGATCGACCGGGCAGGAAAACGTCATATCGGTGCGCCCTTCTTCGGAAATATTCTGGATGATCATATCAACGTTGATTCCGGCCTCAGCCAAGGGTCCGAAAATAGCGGCGGCAATGCCCGGGCGATCGGCGACGGAAATAAGTGTCATTTTGGCCTCGTCGCGCACATAGGCAACACCGGCAACAGCATTTTGTTCCATAATTTCCTCCTCATCACAAACAAGCGTTCCCGGCTCGTCTGAAAAACTGCTAAGCACTTGAAGGCGCACTTTGTTTCGCATCGCCAGCTCAACCGAGCGGGTTTGCAGGACTTTAGCACCAAGAGACGCCAGCTCCAGCATTTCCTCATAGGAAATTTTCTGCAACTTTCGCGCCTTTTGCGTGATGCGCGGGTCGGTTGTGTAGATACCGTCAACGTCGGTATAAATATCACAACGCTCAGCTTGGAACGCTGCAGCAAAGGCAACGGCAGTGGTATCAGAACCACCGCGGCCAAGGGTTGTGATGCGGTTTTCCTCGCTGATGCCCTGAAAACCGGCAATAACGGCCACCTGCATGCCTGCGGCAAATTTTGCATCCAGATTATCCGTTGGAATATCCGTAATACGTGCCGCACCATGCGCTGCGGTTGTGTTCACCGGCACTTGCCAGCCCTGCCAACTGCGCGCCGAGACACCCATTTCTTGCAAGATAATCGACAAAATACCTGATGTTACCTGTTCGCCCGAGGATACGATCGCATCATATTCACGCGCATCATAAAACCCCGGCGTGTTTGCCTCGGGGCTTTGGGCTGCCTCGCGCACCCAGCCAACCAGTTCATTGGTTTTGCCCGACATGGCCGACAAAACAACGATAACCTCATAGCCGTCCTCAACCGCGCGATGCACTTTTTGGGCTACATTGCGCATACACGCAATATCGGCCACCGAAGTGCCGCCAAATTTCATAACCAGACGTGGCATATGCAAGGGTCTTTCTGTTCGCGATTCAGCCCGTCATACAGTGGCGACACAACGGCTGCAAGCTGATGATTCCGACCCGGTTCAAAACTTTCCCTTGCGTAATGGCTTTATGACTGGGCATATTTGCCCAAAACAAACAGGGGGATGGGATGCAAAAATACGCCAGTAAAAAGGCTATCTGGGGCTGGATGTCGTTTGATTGGGCCAGCCAGCCATACCATACGTTGTTGCTGACATTCATTTTCGGGCCGTATTTTACGTCAGCTGTGGCCGGTGATGCGCTAAGCGGACAGCAAGCTTGGGCCAGCATGCTAACAATTACCGGGCTGGGCATTGCGGTTCTTGCCCCTATATTGGGGTCGATTGCCGATAACTCCGGGCCGCGCAAACCCTGGATTATGGTGTTTTCCATCATGTATATTGTTGGGGCCTTTGGCCTGTGGTGGGCTGTGCCGGGAATGAGCACAATCACGTGGATTTTAATCGCTTTTGGCGTCGGCCTGGTCGGGGCCGAGTTTGCTGCGATTTTTGTTAATGCCATACTCCCCGAGCTTGGCCCGAAAGAGGATTTGGGCCGCATATCAGGCTCTGGCTGGGCGTTTGGCTATTGGGGCGGGCTGCTGGTTCTGGTCGTTATGCTATTGTTGTTTGCAGAAAACGATGCGGGTCTGACCTTGCTGCAAAAACCACCAATTTTCGGGCTTGATGCTGGGATGCGCGAGGGTACGCGCGCGGTTGGGCCGCTTTCATCCCTGTGGTATGCATTATTCATCATCCCATTTTTCCTGTGGGTGCCCGACGTAAAGAAAAGGAAGCTGCAAAAAGGGGTCATTTCCAAAGGGTTTTCGGACCTTTGGGCGACATTAAAAACCCTGCCCGGTCAAATCAGCCTTAGCGCCTATCTTGGTTCTTCGATGCTTTACCGCGATGCGCTGAACGGGCTTTATGCCTTTGGGGGTATTTATGCCTCCGGGGTGCTCGGTTGGTCAATTACACAGATCGGTGTCTTTGGGATTATTGCCCTGATTACGGGCGCAATTTTTGCGTGGCTTGGCGGTTTTGCTGATAAGAAATTTGGGCCAAAAACACTGATTTTCTGGTGTATCATCATCTTAATTCTGGTCTGCACAACGATCATCTCAACCTCGCGTGAGATGGCGTTTTTCATACCTTTGGCAGCAGGATCCAGTGCGCCGGATACCATCTTTTACATCTGCGGCGCGGTTATTGGCGGGGCAGGCGGGGCGTTACAGGCGGCATCTCGCACAATGCTGGTCTATCAGGCCAACCCTGCGCGCATGACCGAGGCCTTTGGCCTTTATGCATTATCAGGCAAAGCGACGGCATTTCTGGCGCCATTTACCATTTTGCTGGCCACAAGTTTTACCGGAAGTCAACGTTTGGGCATGTCGCCGCTGATTGGGCTTTTCATTCTTGGTCTTATCCTGTTAATTTGGGTGAAACCAAACAGAGCGGAAGCTGAATAATGACCCTGTTACGCGCAATATTTTTGTTTTTGTTGCTGATTTCGGCATCAAAATCTGCAAGCGAACCCATTGCAAAACAACTGTTTGGGCATGCTGATGGGCCAAGCAATCAGCCGCCTGCGGCCTATGGCTCTTATGCCAAAGGCTGTCAGGCCGGGGCGGTGCAATTGGCGGAAACCGGCCCGCGCTGGCAGGCGATGCGCCTTTCGCGCAACCGGAACTGGGCGCAACCTGAAACATTGGCATTCATTGAACGCCTAAGTAATGCGGCAGTGCAATTGGGTTGGGCCGGTCTTTATGTCGGTGACATGAGCCAGCCACGCGGTGGTCCGATGCTTAGCGGGCACGCCAGCCACCAAATCGGGTTGGATGCTGATATCTGGATGTTGCCACCCAAACGCATTGATCTGGGGCGTGATGCACGCGAAAACCTGTCGTCGATCTCGGTGGTGTCGCGGGATAAACGCTCTACCAACAGCAATTGGAGTGCTGCGCATCATGCGATACTGATCGCAGCCCTGAAAGATCCGGCGACGGCGCGGATATTTGTATCTGGTGCGATTAAGCTGCGGATGTGCGCTGATGCCAGTGCGGGGGATAAACCCTATCTGCGCAAGCTGCGGCCATGGTGGGGGCATACCTATCATTTTCACGTGCGCCTGAACTGCCCGAAAGGCTCACCCAATTGTGAGGAACAAGCGCCGCCACCGGCCGGCGACGGTTGTGACAGCGTCGAATGGTGGGTGAGCGATGCGCTGAAACCGCCTGACCCAAATGCGCCACCAAAAGTGCCAAAACCCGAATTGGTGATGGCGGATTTACCCGCGCAATGTCAGGGCGTTTTACAGGCACAATGATACGGATTTTTCTATTAGTTTTTCTGTTGCCCGCGCTCGGATTTTCCCAAACGCTGGTCCCCGCAGGGCGGATCGTCTGGACTGAACCCGAGCCAACGTTTGGCGGTATTTCCGGCATTGAGGTTTTTGCGGATGGCAGATTTATTGCGATCTCGGACCGGGCGCGGTTTTTCGCCGGACAAATCACGCGCGCTGGCGGGGAAATTACGGCGATTAATGTTACGACAAGCGTTGCTATCCTCGATTCAAAAGGCGCGGCGTTAACGGGGGAAAATGCGGATGCCGAAGGTCTGGCAATTGGGCCTCAGGGCAAAATTTACCTGTCTTTTGAGGGTAATCACCGGGTAATGCATCATGCAGATATACAAACCCCGGGCACATTCCTGCCGCCTTACGAGGCGATTAAAGTTTTGCAAAATAATTCCGGTCTGGAGGCATTGGCCGTAGATCAAAACGGCAGGATTTTTACCATTCCGGAACGTTCCGGCAAGATTACGCGGCCCTTTCCGGTTTTTCGCTATGATGGGAC
The DNA here is from genome assembly GCA_964429065.1 of uncultured Rhodobacterales bacterium. Lineage (GTDB taxonomy): Bacteria > Pseudomonadota > Alphaproteobacteria > Rhodobacterales > Rhodobacteraceae > NORP23. The sequence continues at coordinate 1,633 of CAYSAZ010000039.1, read as the reverse complement.
ATGGCAGAAAGCTTTTGATATCCCGCGACGTGGGAAATTTCTGGTTGTGGGCGCAGATTTTGACCCCAGGGGTCGTTTGTATATTCTGGAGCGCCGCTTTACCTGGCTTGGCGGGTTTGCCAGCCGGATCAGGCGTTTCACGATTACCAATGACAGGATTTCTGCCGAGGAAACCCTGCTGGAAACCCCTGTCGGGATACTCGATAATATGGAGGGGATATCGGTGGGGCTGGACAGTGCTGAAAACGTGCGTTTGACCATTGTATCAGATGATAATTTCAACGGCTTCCAGCGCACACTTGTTGCCGAATATCTGGTTTCGGACTAGAGACTCTGCTTGTAATATAACTGAATATGGGCATGCTTGCCCGATTATGAATTTATTCAAACCAAACTTGTGGAAAAATCGCAATTACCGGCTGCTTTTTAGCGCCAGTGCGATCAGTAATCTAGGCGACGGGGTTGCGGTTTTGGCCTATCCGTGGCTGGCAACGTTGATTTCGCGTGACCCTATGCACATTGCGTTCGTGGCCTTCGCCTCGCGTCTGCCGTGGCTATTGCTAAGTCTTCCGGCGGGGGTGATCACGGATCGTTTGTCGCATCGCAAAATCATGATTTGGGCCGACACGTTCCGCTTTGTGTTGACCTTAGCCGTAGTGGCGCTGGTGGTATTGGGGCCAGAATTGCCCGGCGATAGCCCCAATCTGGTAATGATATTATGGCTGTCGCTGGCGGCATTTCTGTTGGGCAGCGCCGAGGTTTTGCGTGATAACACCGCCCAAACTATTCTGCCAAGACTAGTCGAAGATGACGACCTGCCCGCCGCCAATGGCCAGATGTGGAGCGCCGAGCAGGTTATCGGACAGTTCATCGGGCCACCTCTGGCGGGGTTTTTAATTGCGCTGGCTTTGCCGCTGCCATTCGTGCTGGATGCGATCAGTTTTGTGCTGGCCGCAGGGCTGGTTTTTTGCCTCAAACCCCGGCCCATCATGCCCAGCCCCCATAAACCTGCATGGGCAGCCATGAAGGAAGGGCTGGTTTGGATACTTAAGCGCCCGCTTTTGGTGCGCCTTGCGGTGATGACAGGGTTGATGAATCTTGGTGTGACAATATCGCTGACCATTCTGGTGTTGTTTGCACAAGATATTTTTGATCTGGGAGCGGCGGGATACGGGCTGTTGTTGACCAGCGGCGCGCTCGGCGGGGCCGTTGGCGGGCTGGTGGCACCGCGCATTGTCGCACGGATCGGGCAGGGCTGGGGTTTGCGTATTTCAGTCGGGTTTATCGCGTTAGAGTCGCTGCTAATGGGGCTGGCCAACCACGTATTTTTCATAGCACTTGGGCTGTTTCTAGGCGTTTTTGGCGGCATGATCTGGAACGTAATCGCGGTGCCTTTGCGCCAACGTATCGTGCCACCGGAATTGCTGGGCCGCGTGAACAGTGTTTACCGCTTTGTGTCTTGGGGCACGGTCCCGATCGGGGCACTTTTAAGCGGCATTCTGGTCACAGGGTTTGAGGTATTCACCTCGCATGAAACAGCCCTGCGACTGCCGTATTTCATCGTGGGCGGCGGATTTTTCATCCTGACACTTTACACGTTTCGCAAATTTTCAAATGCATCGTTAAAAGCAGA
>CAYSAZ010000038.1:0-22087 GCA_964429065.1 uncultured Rhodobacterales bacterium | reverse complement strand
TTGGTGAGGCCGTGATGCAGATGGAGCTGGCAGACACCGAAATGCTGGTTTTTCGCAATGTAACACACGGAGGTGTGAATATTGTGCATACCCGCAGTGATGGTAATATTGGCTGGATAGACCCACGCAACATTAATAAATAATCGCTTAAGATTACATATATAAAGAGACCCGGTATGGAACTTGTAGATATTCTATCGGCTAAAGCTGTTATCGCGCAGTTTAAGGCCACAAGTAAAAAACGTCTGATGCAAGAAATCGCGCAGGTGGCTGAGGCTGTTTATGCGCTGTCCAGCAAAGATATTTTTAATGCGATTCAGGAACGTGAATTGTTGGGACCAACGGGTATGGGAAATGGTGTGGCCATCCCTCATGCGCGTTTGCCCAATCTTGATACCGTGAAAGGAATTTTTATTCGGCTTGAAAGCCCACTGAACTACGGTGCGGTTGATGAACAACCCGTTGACCTGGTCTTCGCACTTTTTGCCCCCGAAGGTGCAGGTGCCGAGCACTTGAAAGCTTTGGCGCGGGTGTCCCGGATGCTGCGCGACCCAGAGGTTTGCGCAAAACTGCGTTCCTCTGAGGATCCAAATGCGTTATTTGCAATTCTGACGTCCGACAAAACGTCTAAAGCGGCCTGAAATCATCGAACCCAAACCGGGTATAATCCACGCCATATGCTTTGCGCGCCAAATTTTCGCTCTGGCGTGTATATACATCATTTAGCGCAAAAATATGTGCCTCGCGAATGGGTGGTCCCAATTTAGGAGTAGGTAGATCGAGCAAAGATTCGACATATCGAAACCCTGCATCCAATGCACCCTCGCGCGTGATTAATGCGATTGGCAGAGTTGAATTAAACCCTGCCAGAAACTGTGTTTGATGCGCCCAAAGCCCATCAACACGAATGCTGGTTTGCCTCGAAAGATTGGCATTCAGAAACCGCAAAAATCCATGAAACGCCGCGCGATGTTCTTTGATGCCGTACCCGGCGGCCTTTAGCGTTTTTTGATCACAGTTTTTCATCAATTTAGCATCGGGCAGGCTAATTTTGAAATTTTCGATTAATTGCCCGCGGATCATGTCATATGTGTTCGGCCCGATTGGAAATATTTTTGACATAAAGGCGCCGTATGCACGCGCAATTGGATGGCGCACCGCCGTTATTGTGATCACACTCGGGTTAGCGTTCATCCACTCAAACAATGTGCGTTGGCTGTGCCCGGTATGCAAAATTTCGCCAGATTTAGTGGCCTCCTGATAAGAGGTCGAAATATCTGCGCCCGCATCCAGCATATGCATCCAGCGCAAAACTTCGGCATTTGGGCCACCGGGAATTGGCGCAAACAGGATCGGATTGCCGATACAGCTGATCATCCGCGGAATATTTGCGCGCATGGTTGGGGTTAAACCTGCTTCAGGCGTAGTGTTTTGCTGGGTTTTGGCCAGAAAATCCTGCATCTCTTCAAAATTTTCAACCTTTTCCAGCAAAGATTCCGGGTTTTGCTTGCGGATATTCTCTTTGACAGACTTTAAGGGGGTTTTATTACCAAGAAATGCCGCAATGCCATTCAAAATATCGAGGCCCTTTTGCTCTGGGTAGCGTAACCAGAATGCCGTTTGACCAGTTTTTTGCAGATTTATACGGATATTGTCATGAAAAATGCGGTGCGCATTTTGATATTTGGTGAATTCATCGGCGTCAAAATATATTTGTGCCGCTTTGCGTTGCGGGGCATCACGCAGTAACCACTGATCGGTTTTTCGGGCGATTTTCAGGGAAATATAGCTCTCTAACGGGGTGCGTTGCAAAATAATCTTGGCACATTTCGGATCGGCGAGCGTTTTTTGGATTACGCGCTCGTCATGCCCATCAAACAATCGAAATCCGGGGATATTTGCGCCAGAATCCACGACCATCGCGTCAATAAGCGCAAGGGGCGTTTTTTCCCTTTCTGCCAGAGAAAATCCAAATGTGGTTTTATTCTTTGGCCCGCCGATGAAGGCGGGATTGAAAAGTTCGCCATGACAAATAATGTCATCGAACTGGTTCAACGATTGCTCCAGCAAGTTGGAACCGCTGCGCATTGATCCTAGAATTGTGAAATAGCGGAATTTCAGTTGGCTCACCTTATTGCTTGCACAGGGTCACTTGTCTGCGAAACAATAGAGGATGTATCTGAAAATGTTGAGTCAATATCAACGCCGATATTCTTTAATTGCTGTGCGAATGCCTCCAACCCCTCAAATGGAGTGCGTTCTGGTAGCAGCATCGGCACTGTCTGGTTCTCAATCCCCGCAGCAATCAGTATATCTGACAAAATGGAAGCTGGATCATTGAACGCATCCGCCAAAGTCCAATGGATAAGCGTGCATTCAGCAGTTTTGCCATGCAATTTTGCCAGAAATGCCTGCTCGCGGTTGCGTAGATATATCGCCTGGCTTTGTAATACCTCGGGGTCGCGAATATCCATATGCATCAGATCAAGAATCCAGCTGTATTCCAGATGGAAAATGCGGGCGTTTGGATCTTGCGCGAGATATTTCTCGATTTCGACCAGATCATCGGTCTCAAAATGGAAAGTGAGACCTCTATCACGGGTTTCCCAGACAATATTATGCAAAAAACTATCAGGGGATGCGTTACGTATCCTTACAATATTGGCCAAACCACCCGGCCCTGTTTGGGTGGCACCTGCAAAATGGATACATTCTTTCGCGAATAATGCGCCATGAATTTGTTGGGATGATTTTGTCTGAAACCAGTTGTTAAAATTTGGGAAAACGCCGTTTATGCCAGAAAAAACCTGATAAGGCACGGCTGTTGCCGGCTGGTTTTCATGCCATTGGTTGGGCGCCCGCCCCTGCATGCGCAAACCTGTACGCCCAAATTTACGACGCTCTGTTGCCAAGGTGATAAGCTGGTTCAGGTTAGCCTCATTTGAAGAGGGTGCCTTTCGATGCGGTGACAAAAACTGCACGTATAAATCATCGGCCCCGGGCCAGATTTTGCGGATGAAAAAAGCATCAAGATCAGGCAAAATATCCGCATGATCATCATAGAATGTCATGGGTTTTCCTTGATGGTCAAAATGGGAATAAAGCAACGGTTTCGCCTCAATTTCATGCCCATGTTTACGCACCAGCGTTTGAAAGTAAGATTCATCGGGAATCCAGCATTTCTGAAAATATGCATCATATGTGGATTTTAACGGGTCGTTAAGAATTGCCTGAATGGTATTGCGGCTAAGGCACCACCACTGGCTGCCCACATAGGGTTTTAGCCCGACGGGAATAGAACGTTTGACGCCTAGAATCCGCTGAATATTTACCCACGCATCAAATAAACGCCGTTGTTTTTTCCAGGAAAACGGGAAGTGCATTGTGAAACGTTCAATCCCCAGACCGTCAACAACCCAGGCGCTCTCCCCGATGGCAACGCTTTCGATGAAGTCTGTTTCGGGATGCTCCGCCAGATATGCGACCATTTGGCTGACAGGTTTAAGGGGCAAACTGTCACCGCTGATCAGTTGGATATGGCCGGTTTCGGGCCAGGCGGCGAATATATCGCGGCACATCTGTAATTCAGCCTCGACCAAGGAAAATTCGCCCCATGCGCAAGCCGTCCGTTTGGAAAACCGGATGTTGGTGCAATCAGATAATGTGGCACAAAACCCGTCAAATTTTCGCAAACTGACGTTGGCATCAATATGGATGCAGACGTTAACGCCGGATTCCGAAATATGGCGCGCCAACTGGGCGACCCGACCTAGATTTTTATCAGCGAGGAGCGCGATTACCAGGGTCATGCCCATCCCCCCAGCGAAATAAGGCCGAGGTTTTCCAGTTGTTTCCAATCTTTGAAACGGGTGGAATATTTATGAGACAACACGGTTTCGGTATCGTTGCGCACACCGTAAGCTTTATATTCCCGCCCACCCGCGTAATGCTGTTTGCGGGTTAATTCTGTCGCGGTTTTACGTTGAATATCAGGTAGGAATTTGGCGTGCAGTAATGCGCCACAGATTTTCTCCCCCCCCCAATCCTCAAACGTTTTGTTCAGCCCGCGCGGCAGTAATGTATGGGTCGAGCTGACAAAAATATTACCGCGCTGCCATTTTACCAGTGGTATCTTGTTTAACGCTGGAGCCTGTTCAGGGGTATCGAAAAAGAACACCCGTTGACGTGGTCCCCCTTGTATCCACAGGTTGCCGTATTTTTCATTGGGTTTATGGGTGTAATTGCAGCTGTCAAAATGGGTCAGAACCTCAAATGGATCCTGTCCGCTTGTATAGGTTTGGTTTTCCAACGCGCCTTTTGGGTACATATCCAGTAACATCGCACCGAAAGATTTGATCGCCGAGGCATCCAGCCAGTCAGTCAACGCACTGATTGAACGGGTATCGCAATGGGGGTAGACAAAAAATTCATCAGCATCGACAATCAAACACCAGTGATTACGGGCATAGCGTCGCAAGAGGCTATTGACCCAATCCATACCAAAATTCGCGCGCTTATAGCTGGCCTCACTGTGCCAAAGGGAAATGTCAGGCTGAGCTGCAAGGAATTCGCGGGAACCGTCATCAGACGCATTATCGACAAAGAAAAAGTGACCAATGCCGAGCTTGCGGTAATAATCCAAAAAATAGGGCAGACGGTGGCGTTCATTATGAATGACAGAGAACAGGAAAACATCCGCCTCACGCCGCACGTCTGTTCGGTTTTTGATTGTGGTTAAGTCTTTTTGCTTTCGCATCGCACGCAACCGCCGCCGCCTGCGCTGGAGGCGAAGGTAATATGGCTCGGCTATGCGCTTTATAAAACTCATGACTACCACCTAAATAGATACTTGTTCTTGTATAGTTAAAATAGTGGCAACTTTATGAAAATGTGTGTCCCAAGTTGGAAAAACGGGCCTTTTCACGTTTATATCGAGCATTTCGCCATTCATGGTTGTTGAATTTAGTATCTGCTCTCGCCATGCGGACATATTTTCAGGATCGATGTATGTTGGCGAATCACCGGCAATCTCAAAAAAACTTGGCAGGTTTGAGCAGATAACCGGAATATTCATTTGCATGGCTTCGATCAACGGATATCCGAACCCCTCGGCAAAAGAAGGAAATAACAGCGCCTGCGCCCCGGCCAGAAGAGCGCCCGTTTCAATATCAGAAATACGGCCGCATTCATGTACGGTTTCATGCATAAAATCGGCGCTGTCCAGGGTTGCAAAAACATCCACATTTTGCCAGCCACGGGCACCGATAATATATAAATGCGGGATTTTTGATGGCGGCAGAGTTGCGTGAAAATCGGCCCAGATATCCAGTAGCAGGCGATGGTTTTTGCGCGGCTCAAGCGTGCCGAGGGTCACAAAATATGGGTGCTTGGTGGGTTTGATGATTGGCGCAGGTAATGGGTCTGTCCCCAGATATACAACATGCGTTTCTGGCGTTGGTATCCCCCATTTATCCAGCCAGACTTGCGTGGTTTTGGCTGTATCATGGGAATTATACACGATTATATCAGCTTGTTTCAGGGCAGCGCGCAGCTTTTTGGCGAAATTCGCGGTTGTCTCGGGGCGGCAAAACTGCGGGAAATCCAATGGGATGACATCATGCACCATAAGCATGATTTTCCCGACGCCGCCAGCGCGCAATTTTGGCCATAATGCCGGTTTCAGCGCACCGTGTCCGACGTTGATATACGTAAACCCTGCGGGTACGTGGCGTTGCAGCCCACGTTTTAACGGCAGACCAGAGATTGCCAATTTGTGCACCGTCGTTTCTATTTTTTTGATCTCTGGTTGGCGCTTCCAGCGTTGCCAAAACCTGGGTTTTTCCCAGGGGCCGTGGTTCTGGATCAAGGTGAAAAGCTTTCGCATGTGCGCACGATCCAACAGCGCCGAATACCCCCCGATTCTGGCGAGGAAAAACACAGATGTCGGCGCATCAAGGAAATGTTTGATATACGCCAGCTCAACCCGGTCAATGCCCGTAAGTCGTGATTGCGCAACACGCGAAATACTACGGGAAATGTCGAGGACAATTGCTGTCATTCAGGATGAATATCCATTGCCAACGTGCCAGCGCCGAGCATCTTTTACCATTTGTGAAAGGGTGGATTTTTCTGGCTTCCAGCCCAAAACAGCACCCGCACGCGCGCTGCCGCTGACAAGGGATGCACAATCGCCGGCGCGGCGCGGACCATCCTTGGCTGGCAGGGATATCCCGGTTTCTTTTTGCACCGCGTCCATGACCTCTTGCACAGAAAACCCATGCCCGGTGCCAAGGTTGAAAACCGTCGACGCTTTGCCCGATTGCAGGTATTTCAACCCGCGAATATGGGCGTCTACCAGATCGCTGACATGTACATAATCGCGCACGCAAGTTCCGTCAGGCGTAGGGTAATCACGCCCAAAAACTGTCAGCGGCGGGCGGTTTCCGGCGATGGCTTGAATCGCCAGCGGGATGAGATGGGTTTCAGGGGTATGAAACTCGCCAATATCACCTGAAGCATCAGCACCAGCTACGTTGAAATAGCGAAAAATAACATGGTTAATGCCGTACCGCGCGCTGAAGTTCGCAACCATCTGTTCAATGGCAAGCTTAGATGCGCCATATGCATTGATCGGATATTGCGGCGTATTTTCATCTAACATCACCCCATCATGATCCCCATACGTGGCGCAGGTGGAGGATAGGATGAAATCCGGCACGCCGTTATCGACCGCAGCTTGTAACAGGTTAAGCGCGCCGAGGACATTTGCCTTCCAGTAAAGCCCCGGATCTTGCATGGATTGTCCAACCTCGGCGAGGGCGGCGAAATGCATGATCGCAGCGGGTTTGTGTTTTTGTATAACTGCGGCAATACGTTCTGCATCCTGCAAATCACCTTTTTCAAAAGGGCCAAATTGCACGGCGTCGCGCCAACCTGTTGTCAGGCTATCAAAAGCGACGGGTTCATATCCCGCGTCCGCCAGCGCTTTGCATGCATGCGAGCCGATATATCCCGCGCCGCCTGTAACCAGAATTTTGGTCATGGGTTTTGATCCCTTATTCGGCAGCTTGGCGCAGGCTTATGGTATGATCAATAAATGCGCCAAGTTCTTCTTTTAAATCATCACGGGCCAATCCAAAGGCGATTGTGGCCTTTAAATACCCGATTTTTGAACCACAATCATAGCGTTCGCCATCAAACCGGTACCCAAAAACATTGCCGTTTTCACGCGCCTCGGCGGCGATGGCATCGGTCAGTTGAATTTCATCACCGGCGCCTTTTTTCAGATCGTTCAAACGGCGCAAAATATTTGGTTCAAGGATATAACGCCCAATCACAGCAAGGTTGGAGGGCGCTTTACTCGCCGCAGGTTTTTCGGCCATGTCTTTGACGGATATCAGCTTGCCCATATCCTCAATCGGGTCAAGAATCCCGTAAGAGGGCACGTCTTTTTGTGAAACCTCCATGGCGGCAACGATATTTCCGCCGGTTTTGGCGTATTGTTCTGTCATTTGTTGCAAGCATGGCGTTTTCGCGGCGATCACGTCATCGGGCAGGATCACCGCGAAAGGTTCGTTGCTGATCAGACGGCGCGCGCACCACACCGCATGGCCAAGCCCCAAGGCCTCTCGTTGGCGGATATAGGCAATTGCGCCGCTGTCCATATCCGTTGCGCGCAATTCTTGCAGCAAATCGAGTTTGCCCTTTTTGCGCAAGGTTTTTTCCAGTTCCGGTGCCGCATCGAAATAGTCTTCCAAAGCACCTTTGCCTTTGGCTGTCACAAAGATGAATTCCTTGATACCGGCCTCGCGGGCCTCATCGATTGCGTATTGGATAAGCGGTCGATCAACCAGTGTCATAATCTCTTTGGGGATCGACTTGGTCGCTGGCAAAAAACGGGTGCCAAGCCCCGCAACAGGAAAGATAGCTTTTGTGACTTTGCGTTTCATAGACTTTGGTATCCACTAATAATGCGAGGCGTGGGTAGAATATTTTTCTATACCGCCAAATACTTAGAACTCGTAACCGGTTACAACATAATGAAGTGCGTGCAAAAAATATATACATTTTTATGCATTGTTTAACAGTGTTTCTACCTTATACCCTGCCAAAGCCGTAAGTTCGGCTGTATTTGGCTGAAATTGTCCGGGGGCGTTATATACGACAAACCCGATATCTGCATGCTGCATGATCCGGGTCTGCTCGCGCCGGAATTTTTGTGCATAGCTGCGGATTGCGACAAGCGGTTCTGTGCGGGTTGATTTCCCCCAAACGCCGCCCTGATGGTGCCAATACCCGTCGCTAAAACGCACCTGAAAATACCGGATTGAAGGCAAAAATTGCAGCGCTGTTACGCGCACACCGGCATTATGCAGTTTTACGGCCGTATCAGCCAGCCAGATTTTATCGCGTAGACGCGCGCATAGCAAAACATGCGGGCCGGATTTGATTGGAAAATGCAAAAACGGGGCTGGCGTGGATTTCGCGGCATATTTTACCCTGCGAGGCCTGCTGTTCAACCCTTTTTGTAACCCTTGCAAAAGGTCACTGGATTGCTGCGAGGTCAGACGTTTTTCGCTTTGAAGTTTTTTCAGCCTTTCGCGTTGTTGCCGGGCAAATTCCTGCAAAGCAACCTGTGCATCGGGCATGTGTTTTGCACAAAAATGCGCCTTGCTGGCCCCGATTTCATATAGATCAGTCGGGATGCGTGCCGATGTGCGGCGCGTACTGGCGGCAAAACGGTGGTGCACTTGGGCGCGCGGCACCAGCGCTGATTTCCAGCCCTTTTGATCAAGACGCAGTTTTGCGTCGGCATCTTCCAGAAAAAAGTGAAAAGCCTCATCAAACCCGCCGATATCGCGCAAGGCAGAGGTGCGAAACGCCATGTTGGTCCCGATCAGCTTTACCGGCGTTTCGGTATCTGGCCCAAAGGTTTGGAACGGCGCGCTTTCATCAATTTCAATCGCAATATCACACCCCGCAAGATCAAAACGCATTGCGCCCCACTGGCGGCTGATACCGTTGCGTCCACGCGTAAACCCGCCACTAGAGGCGATTTTTGGATCAACAAAAGATGCCAGCAGATTTTCCAGCCACTGGGGGTCCGGCACGGCATCATCATCACAAAATGCCAGCACATCCGCTGCGGCCACACCAAGCCCAAGATTGCGCGCCGCTGCGATATTTGCATCCCTAAAGGGAATATATTTGACGATTTCGCCAAACCCTGCGGGCAGATGGTCACCAACGACGATAACCTCAAAATTCGGATGGGTCTGGTTGCGCAGGCTTTCCAGACATGTGGCCAGATGATCAGGGCGACCTTGACTGACGATAATCAGACTGGCCTGCGGGTTCATACCATGCCTTGATCGGACAGGATTTTTTCCAATATAGCCACGTCTGTGGGGTTGTTCAGCTCCCAAAATGCGCGACCCTTTGCGTCTACCTCAACGCAAGAAACGGGGGTGGCATTTTCCATGAACCGAAGTTGTTCCAACCCTTCCCATTTTTCCAAACGCCCTTCGGGCCAATTTGGATATTTCTGCAAGGCTTGCGCGCGATACGCATAGACACCCACGTGATGAAAAACCGGGATTTCTTCATCTTTAGTAAAACGGCGCCCAGTATATGGCAGCACCTCTTTGGAAAAATAGAGCGCCCGCCCGCCTCGGTCAAACACTGCCGTTGTGCCGCCGACCCTGCCATTTTCGCGATCCTGCTGAAATCCGTTCAGCGCCTCGGCATCACAGCGTAAAACCGGCGTTGCCACTGAGATTTCAGGATTTTGCATAGCGTCTATCAGATCCTCGACAAACCATGGCGGGGTCAGGGGGGCGTCGCCTTGTAAATTAACGATTATGTCATAGCTACCCAGCTTTTGTGCTACCTCAGCACAGCGTTCGGTACCGTTGCGACATTGCCCGGAGGTCATAACGACCTCAGCGCCGAACGCTTCAGCGGCGCCGCGAATACGGTCGTCATCCGTGGCAACAACAATCCGCTCAACGCCCTTGACCTGCCGGGCGGCATCCCAACTGCGTTCAATCAGACTGCGCGAGGTGCCATCAACGCCGCAAAGTTTCACCAGTGGTTTGCCGGGATAACGGGTTGAGGCAAAACGTGCCGGAATCACCAATAGAGTTGCCATATCCTATCCTTTCACCAGATCAATACCGCGGGTTTGGGCGATGAAAAACGGGTTTTCGTATCCCTGTTTGCCATAGGTGAGCGGGGCGTGATTATCAAAGCGCACAACCAGTCCGCCAGCCCCTTGTAAAACGGCCTGCCCTGCAGCGGTGTCCCATTCCATCGTGCGCCCCAAACGGGGGTAAAGGTCGGCCTCGCCGGTGGCCAGCAGACAAAATTTCAGCGAGGACCCCGCAGAGCGGAAATCCGCGACGTTATACTGGGCAATATATTCATCCGTTGCGCGATCACGATGGGATTTTGAGGCGACAACGGTTAGGGCCGCATTATCTGGTTTTGCCGTGTGGATATGCTGTATTTCCCCGGGTTGATCGGGGTTGAACGCGCCGGTTTCCTCAACGGAAACACCATCCGGCAAGGTATAGAACAACCGTTCCTGCGCTGGTGCATAAACCACGCCAAGTACGGGTGTCTCATCTTCAATTAGCGCGATATTAACCGTGAAATCCCCGCGCCGATGGATGAATTCTTTGGTGCCATCAAGCGGGTCAACGATAAAAAACCGACGGGCTTTTAAGCTGTGACTGTCGCTTTGTTCTTCGGTAACAATCGCGATATCGGGGAAAACGGTGCGCAACCCGGCAAATATCAACCGGTCAGCGGCCTCATCTGCGGCGGTGACAGGGCTGTCGTCAGATTTCAGACGCACATCAAAATCTGGTCCATTATATATACGCATGATTTCCCTCCCCGCAAGGATCGCAAGACGGCGAATTTCAGGGATGATATCAGTATTTGGCATAGTGATAGCCTTTTGGTAATATTGTCAGCATAGTGTTATGTCTTTATGGACGTAGAAATAGCCCGCGGGCAAGACTTAAGCTTGGAGCATGCGCACAATGGTGCATAAGACCAGACGAAATAGAACAATCCTGCTTGCAGCATTCGCGTTTGCGGACCTGCTTTACCATTCTGTTGTACGCGAAGTGCGGACCTCCAGTGGCAATGCCTCGTTGGGGCTGTTGCTGGCAATCGCCCAAAGCATGATCATGCTGGGTATTTTTGCGCTGATGTATACAGTGCTTGGGTTGAAATCTTTGGCTATTCGCGGAGATTTCGTGATCTTCCTGTTGACAGGGATATTTCTGTTTCTCACCCATAACAAAGCCATCCAAAGCGTGATGAAAGCGGCCGCGCCCACAAGTGCGATGATGATGCATGCGCCGATGAATACGTTTATAAGTTTCCTTTCCGTCGCACTTTCGGGCCTGTACTTGCAGCTTCTTAGCATCTTGATTATTCTTTTTGCCGTGCATGTATTGCGTGGCGGGTTGGAGTTTTATAATCCTGCCGGGCTGTTTTTCCCGTTTTTCATGGCCTGGGCCAGTGGCATAGGTATCGGGATGATTTTTCTGGTGCTTAAACCCTTTGCACCCAAGTTCGTGCCGATGCTTTCTATGATGTATCGCCGCGCCAATATGATCACCAGCGGCAAGATGATGCCGGCAAATTATATGACCGCAGGCATGGTCAGCTGGTTTGACTGGAATCCGCTGTTTCATGTGATTGATCAAGCGCGCGGGGCCGCGTTTGTGAATTACGTTCCATTACGCTCAAACATGGAATACCCGGTGTATTTCGCGCTCACCACGATTTTGATCGGCTTGATGGTGGAATCCTGGTTGCGCAAAAATATGAGCCAAAGCTGGGGCAAAAGGTCATTATTATGAGCGCCATTACGAGTGTGGAAGCCAAAGGCATGCTGGTGATGCAAACCATTGCTATGCCTGCTGATACCAACGCTAACGGCGATATTTTTGGCGGCTGGCTGATGGCGCAAATGGATCTGGGGGCCTCGGTTGTGGCGCGTACGCGGTCTTGCGGCAAGGTTGCAACCGTGGCCGTAAATGCGATGACTTTTCACAAACCCGTTTTGGTTGGTGATCTGGTGACCATATATGCCGCGTTGCAAAAGACCGGCACCACATCGATGCACATAACGGTAGAGGTTTGGGTGACGCGTCTACCATCGCAAAACCGCCTGAAAGTTACCGAAGCAACGTTTGTATTTGTCGCAGTAGATGGCAAAGGTGAAAAACGGCATCTGCCTAAAGGTATCGGGCAAAATCCCCCTGATATTTGAATCTGTTAGCGTATTTCCCGAATAATCCGCATTATTACACAAAAACCGCAAAAAGACATGGCTCAGGCGGTTGCAGCGCCCAATTCTCCCACCTATATACCACTCAAACGATCCCGTTGTTGGGATTACCTTATGGGATGAAGGCGGGGGCTGAAACAGACCTGCATTCAAAAACGCCACAAGAAAGGAAGACAGATGTCTAAAGTTATTGGTATTGACCTCGGAACCACCAACTCCTGCGTTGCCATCATGGATGGAGCACAGGCCAAAGTAATCGAAAACGCCGAAGGGGCACGCACGACGCCCTCTGTTGTCGGGTTTACCGATGATGAGCGTCTGGTTGGCCAGGCCGCCAAACGCCAAGCTGTGACCAATCCTGAAAATACGCTTTACGCCATTAAACGTCTGGTTGGTCGCCGGATTGATGATCCGATGGTGACCAAAGATATGGACATGGTGCCCTATAATATCGTTGATAACGGTTCAGGGGATGCATGGGTTGAAGCGCGGGGCGAAAAATATTCCCCGTCGCAGGTTTCCGCCTTCATCTTGCAAAAAATGAAAGAAACTGCCGAGGATTATCTGGGTACAGGCGTTACGCAGGCCGTGATCACGGTCCCTGCCTATTTCAACGACGCCCAGCGTCAAGCCACCAAAGATGCCGGTAAAATTGCCGGACTTGAGGTTTTGCGCATTATCAACGAGCCGACCGCTGCCGCGCTGGCTTATGGTCTGGACAAAGAAGGCGGCAAAACCATCGCGGTTTATGACCTTGGCGGCGGTACGTTTGATGTTTCCATTCTGGAAATTGACGACGGCCTGTTTGAAGTGAAATCGACTAATGGCGATACGTTCCTTGGTGGTGAAGATTTCGACATGCGCATCGTTGAACATCTTGCCAAAGAGTTCAAAAAAGAAAATGGCGTTGATCTGAAAAAAGACAAAATCGCGCTGCAACGTCTGAGAGAAGCCGCTGAGAAAGCCAAGATCGAGCTGTCCTCGGCCACGCAAACCGAAATTAACCAACCTTTCATCACGATGGATCCCGAAACAAAACAACCGTTGCATCTGGTTGTAAAACTGACCCGTGCCAAACTGGAATCTCTGGTGGGGGATCTGATTAAACAATCCATGAAACCTTGTGCTGGCGCACTGAAAGACGCGGGCCTTGCCAAAGGTGACATCGACGAGGTTGTTTTGGTTGGCGGGATGACCCGTATGCCAAAAGTGATCGAAGAAGTTACCAAATTTTTTGGTAAAGAGCCGCATAAAGGTGTGAACCCTGACGAAGTGGTTGCCATGGGCGCCGCCATTCAGGCCGGTATTTTGCAAGGTGACGTTAAAGATGTGGTGTTGCTCGATGTGACGCCGCTATCTTTGGGAATCGAAACGTTAGGCGGCGTGTTTACCCGTCTGATTGATCGCAATACCACGATCCCGACCAAGAAAGGCCAAGTTTTCTCAACCGCTGAGGACAATCAAAATGCCGTAACCATCCGCGTGTTCCAAGGCGAACGCGAAATGGCAGCGGATAACAAGATGCTTGGCCAGTTCAATCTTGAGGAAATCCCACCAGCGCCACGTGGTGTGCCGCAAATCGAGGTGGCATTTGATATCGACGCCAACGGTATCGTTTCTGTTTCGGCCAAAGACAAAGGCACCAATAAAGAGCAGAAAATCACCATTCAGGCCTCAGGTGGTCTGTCGGATGATGATATTGAGGCAATGGTGCGCGAAGCCGAAGAAAACGCCGAGTCCGATAAAGAGAAAAAAGACATGGTCGAGGCACGTAATGCCGCCGAAGCGCTTATCCACAGCACCGAAAAATCGGTTGAGGAACATGGCGACAAAGTTGACCCGACCACGGTTGAGGTGATCGAGATGTCTCTTGCCAACCTCAAAGAAGCTCTGGAAGGTGATGACGTTGAGGCTATCAGAACCCGCAGTCAGGATGTAACGGAATCGGCGATGAAACTGGGCGAAGCCATTTACAAGGCTCAGGCCGAATCTGAGACTGATGCAACCGAAGGCGAAGATGCCGGAGACGATGTTGTTGACGCAGATTTTGAAGATCTCGACAAAGACGATAAAGCTTAAGCTTTAGGTAAACAATCCGGCCCGCCCGGTGTTTGGGCGGGCCGGATTGTTTGAAGAAGGGGAAATCCCGAATGGCAAAACGTGACTATTATGACGTGCTTGGTGTTGCCAAGGGTGCGACAGACGTCGAGTTGAAAAAAGCATATCGTGGCAAGGTAAAATCTCTGCACCCGGATCAAAATCAGGACAATCCAAACGCCGAAGAGCAGTTCAAAGAGGTAAATGAAGCCTACGACATCTTAAAAAATGCCGAGAAAAAGGCAGCGTATGACCGTTTTGGACACGCGGCATTTGAAGGTGGTACCGGCGCAAGCGCGGGCGGCGGTTTTAACCGTGGTCCCAGTGATTTCGGCAGTGCGTTTTCGGATGTTTTCGATGATTTATTCGGCGGTTTTGCCGGTGGTGGCGCGCGGCGCGATGGCCAGCGGGCAAGCCGCGGCTCCGATTTGCGCTATAATCTACGTGTTTCCTTAGAGGAAGCCTTTGCTGGAAAACAAGCAGAAATTTCGGTGCCAGGCTCGGTTATCTGCGAAACATGCACTGGCACAGGTGCCGAAGGCGGGGCCGAACCAACTACATGTCCGACCTGTTCGGGCATGGGCAAAGTGCGTGCGCAACAAGGGTTTTTCACGGTTGAACGGGCCTGTCCGGCCTGCTCTGGACGTGGTCAAATAATCAAAAACCCTTGCGGTTCCTGTGCCGGGGCCGGGCGAGTTGAGAAAAACCGTTCCTTGAATGTAAACATTCCTGCGGGTGTTGAAACCGGCACACGTATCCGTCTTGCTGCCGAGGGCGAAGCTGGTCTGCGCGGCGGCCCTTCTGGCGATCTCTATATTTTCATTGAGGTCCGACCCCACGCAATATTTGAACGCGAAGGCCAAAATCTTTTTTGCCGTATACCCGTTTCTATGGCAACGGCAACATTGGGCGGTGAACTGGAGGCCCCGACACTTGATGGCGGGCGCTCGCGCGTTAAGGTCCCAGCCGGGGTGCAATCGGGTAAGCAATTACGCCTGCGCGGCAAGGGCATGCCAGCCTTGCGCGGTGGCGGTGCGGGCGATTTATACATTGAACTGGCTGTCGAAACGCCGGTTAACCTGACCGCGCACCAAAAAGAACTGCTGAAAGAGTTTGAAGAACTAAGCTCGGAAAATAACCCTGCCTCCAGCGACTTTTTTGGCAGGGTGAAAAGTTTTTGGGATAGTATGAAAAGCTAGCCTCATATCAGCGATTTATGCATGAATCGCCCCATCACCGCAAGCTAGCGCCGCCTCGCGTATAGCCTCGGAATAGGTGGGGTGCGCGTGGCAAGTGCGCGCTAGATCTTCGGCACTTGCGCCAAATTCCATGGCAACACATATCTCGTGGATCAGCTCACCGGCGGCTGGGCCCATAAGATGGCAACCTAAAATTCGGTCAGTTGTCGCATCCGCCAGGATTTTCACAAAGCCTTCGCCGGCAAAATTTGCCTTGGCACGACCGTTGCCCATAAAGTTGAATTTCCCGATCTTATAGGCGCGCCCCTCAGCTTTAAGCTGCTCTTCGGTTTTACCTACGGCGGCGACCTCGGGGGTGGTATAAATCACGCCGGGGATCACATCATAGTTAACGTGGCCCGCTTGCCCGGCGATGGTTTCGGCAACTGCCATGCCCTCATCCTCGGCTTTATGGGCCAGCATCGGGCCGATTATGACATCACCGATGGCATAAATTCCGGCAACATTGGTGCGCCAATGGTTATCCGTATTAACCTGTCCGCGGTCCGTCATTTCAACGCCGATTTCAGTTAATCCCAGACCATCCGTAAACGGCTTGCGGCCAGTCGCAACCAAAACCACATCGGCATCAATTTCAACTTCGGTCTCATTTTTGCGCAATTTATACGTGATTTTTGCTTTAGTTTTAGTGGTTTCGACCGTTTGCACTGCTGCGCTCATAATGAATTTTATGCCTTGTTTTTTCAAGCTGCGTTGGAAGGATTTACAAATCTCGCCGTCCATTCCCGGGGTGATTTGATCCAGAAATTCGACAACCGTCACCTCGGAGCCAAGGCGCGCATAGACCGAGCCAAGCTCCAGCCCGATGACGCCAGCCCCAATCACCACAAGTTTTTTCGGAACTTTTTTCAGGCTCAGCGCCCCGGTAGATGTCACGACAATCTTTTCATCAACCGTTACACCGGGCAGGCTGAATGGTTCGGAACCCGTTGCAATCACGATGTTTTTTGCAAAATGCGCGGTGCCGTCAACCATAACTTCACCCGGGCCGGTAATTTTGCCCCAGCCCTCAATATAATCCACTTTATTTTTTTTGAACAGGAACGCAATGCCAGCCGTATTGCCGTCAATCACCCCCTGTTTATAGTCCATCATTTTGCCAAAATCGACCGAAGGGGATTTGCCCATTAGACCCATTTTGGTGAAATTATGCTGCGCTTCATGCAAGGAATGTGACGCATGCAGCAAGGCTTTTGACGGGATGCACCCGACATTCAAACAGGTACCGCCAAGCGCCCCGCGCCCTTCCACACAAGCGGTTTTCAGCCCCAGTTGCGCGCACCGAATGGCACAGACATAGCCCCCTGGGCCACCGCCGATGATAATTACGTCATATTCTGCCATTTTTATTTCCCCCTACAAATCCATCAACAAACGGCGCGGGTCTTCGAGTGCTTCTTTGATGCGCACAAGGAAGGTTACGGCACCTTTGCCATCGACCACGCGGTGGTCGTAGCTCAGGGCCAGATACATCATCGGGCGGATCACGATCTCGCCATTTACCACGACCGGGCGGTCCTGAATTTTATGCATCCCCAAAATACCCGATTGCGGTGGGTTAAGGATCGGGGAGGACATCAGTGATCCATACACCCCGCCATTGGAAATGGTAAAGCTGCCGCCCTGCATTTCGGCCATGGACAGCTTGCCATCCCGCGCCCGCCCGCCCAGCTCGGCAATTTTCTTTTCGATCTCGGCAAAAGACATCTGGTCGGCGTCACGAATAACCGGCACCACAAGCCCCGTCGGCGTACCTGCCGCCACGCCCATATTCACGTAGTTTTTATAAACAATATCAGTGCCATCTATTTCGGCATTCACCTCGGGCACCTCATGCAGCGCGTGCACACAGGCCTTGGTGAAGAAGCTCATAAAGCCCAATTTCACGCCGTGTTTCTTCAAAAACAGATCTTTGTATTCTGACCGCAGCGCCATGATCGCGGACATATCGACCTCGTTATAGGTGGTCAGCATGGCGGCGGTGTTTTGCGCTTCTTTCAAGCGGCGCGCGATGGTCTGGCGCAGGCGGGTCATTTTTACCCGTTCTTCGCGGTTGCTGTCATCACTGGTAACGGGCGCACGGGGTGTGGCAACGGGTGCAGCTGTCGCGGCTGAGGCAGTAAGAACATCCTCTTTCATCACCCGGCCATCACGACCAGTGCCTGTTACCTGATCCGCTGTTAGACCTTTTTCTGCCATCAGTTTTTTGGCCGATGGCGCATCTTCAACATCCTTACCCCCGCGGGCTGGCGCAACGGCTGGTGCCGGGGTTTCGGCCTTGGGCGCGGGTGCTGCGGCCCCTTCTTCGACTTTAGCCAATAGCGCGTCAACGCCAACGCTTTCCCCCTCGGCTGCGATGATTTCCTGCATCACACCGGCAATAGGTGACGGAACTTCGACCGTGACTTTATCGGTTTCCAGTTCGCACAGCATTTCATCGACAGCAACCGCATCGCCGGGCTGCTTGAACCATGTTGCCACAGTCGCCTCGGTTACGCTTTCACCAAGTGTTGGAACACGAATTTCCGTCATAAGTTCAATCCCTTCAAAGTGTCAGCGCGTCATTTATGAGCGCTTCTTGTTGTGCTTTATGTTGCGAACCAAGCCCCGTTGCTGCGGATGCAGAGGCCGCACGCCCAGCATAGATCGGGCGTTTAATTTTAGCGTTATTACGGTCCAGAACCCATTCAATATTTGGTTCAACAAAGGTCCAGGCACCTTGATTTTTAGGCTCTTCCTGACACCAAACTACATCAGCGTTGCTGAAACGGGCCAATTCCTTGGTCATAGACATGACAGGAAACGGGTAGAATTGTTCTAGCCGCAAAATGTAAACATCATCAATTCCGCGCGCGTCCCGTTCCGCTAGCAGATCATAATAGACTTTGCCCGAGCACAGAACCACGCGTTTGATTTCAGCGTCAGGTTTGAGAGTTGTCTCAGATTCCCCCGATTGCGCGCTGTCCCACAACACCCTGTGAAAACTGGAACCGGTTTGCATTTCTTTAAGCGTAGACACTGCCGATTTGTGCCGCAGCAAGGATTTTGGCGTCATCAGAATAAGCGGTTTGCGGAAACTACGGTGCAGTTGGCGGCGCAGAATATGGAAATAATTCGCCGGGGTCGTGCAGTTGGCCACGATCCAGTTATCCTCGGCAGACATTTGCAAGAAGCGTTCCAGGCGGGCTGAAGAATGCTCTGGTCCCTGGCCCTCATAGCCATGGGGCAGCAACATCACCAGGCCCGACATGCGCAGCCATTTACGTTCACCAGAGCTGATAAACTGGTCGATCATAATTTGGGCGCCGTTGGCAAAATCCCCGAACTGGGCTTCCCATAATGTCAGCGCGTTAGGTTCGGCCAGCGTATAGCCGTATTCATACCCCAGAACGGCATATTCTGAGAGCATGGAATCGATCACCTCATATTCGGCTTGCCCGTCTTTGATATGGTTCAGCGGCAGATAGCGCGCCTCGGATTTCTGGTCAATAATGCCGGAATGGCGATGGCTAAAGGTGCCGCGCGTGCAATCCTGACCGGAAAGACGCACAGGATAGCCCTCCAGCAACAGGGTGCCAAAGGCCAGCGCCTCAGCCGTGGCCCAATCGATATTCTGGCCAGTATCGATCATATTTTTCTTGGCATTCAGCATCCGCACAATGGTTTTATGGGGCTGGTAACCTTTGGGCAGGCGGGTCAGGGCTGCGCCCACGGTTTTTAAAAGCGCCTTATCTACAGGGGTTTTACCGCGCTCATATTGGTCCTTTTTTTGATCGAGTTTAGACCAGCGGCCATCCAGCCAGTCGGCCTTGCTGGGTTCATAATTCTTGCCGGATTCAAATTCTTTATTCAGATGGGCCTGAAATGTGGCTTTAACATCCTCGATTTCGCCCTCGGGGATCAGGCCGTCTTTGATCAGTCGGTCCGTATAAAGTTGCAGCGTGGTTTTTTGTTTTTTGATGGCGCTATACATCAGAGGCTGGGTGAACATGGGTTCATCCCCCTCGTTATGACCAAATCGCCGATAGCAGAAAATATCCAGAACCACGTCTTTATGGAACTTTTGCCTGAATTCGATGGCGACTTTGGCGGCGTGGACTACGGCCTCGGGATCATCGCCGTTGACGTGAAAAATCGGGGCCTCCACCATCATTGCGATATCGGTGGGATAGGGCGAAGAACGTGAATTATGCGGTGCAGTCGTAAACCCGATCTGGTTATTGACAACGATATGGATTGTACCGCCGGTTTTATGGCCCTTGAGACCAGACAGCCCAAAACCTTCGGCGATAATACCCTGCCCGGCAAAAGCGGCATCACCATGCAAAAGCAAGGGCAGAACCTGCGTGCGGTCCGTATCATTCAGTTGCGATTGTTTAGCGCGCACTTTGCCCAGAACCACCGGATTTACGGCCTCAAGATGGCTGGGGTTTGCGGTTAGGGACAGGTGCACATTATTGTCGTCAAATTCCCGATTTGAAGACGCGCCAAGATGATATTTCACATCCCCCGAGCCTTCAACCGTGTCCGGTTTATAGCTGCCACCCTGAAATTCGTGGAATATCGCGCGATATGGCTTGCCCATAAAATTCGCCAGCACCGACAGGCGGCCACGATGCGGCATGCCGATGACAATTTCCTTAACGCCCAGTTGCCCGCCACGTTTAACAATTTGTTCCAGCGCCGGGATCAGGGATTCACCGCCGTCCAGCCCGAACCGTTTGGTGCCCATGTATTTGACATGCAGGAATTTTTCAAACCCTTCAGCCTCAACCAGTTTGTTCAAAATCGCTTTGCGCCCTTCGCGGGTGAACTGGATTTCCTTGCCGTAGCCCTCAATCCGTTCTTTCAGCCAACCGGCCTCTTGTGCATTTGAAATATGCATGTATTGCAGCGCAAACGTACCGCAATAGGTGCGTTTCACCATGGCAACAATCTCGCGCATAGAGGCGGTGTCGAGGCCCAGAACATTGTCGATAAAAATCAGGCGATCCATATCGGATTCTGCAAATCCGTATGTCGCTGGATCAAGCTCTGGATGCGAGGCGGGTGGATCAAGGCGCAGCGGATCAAGATCAGCCGCCAGATGGCCGCGGATGCGATAGGCGCGGATCAACATTAATGCGCGGATGGAATCAAGCACCGCTTGTTTGACCTGATCGTCAGAAATTGCTGCGCCGATTTCTGCGGCTTTGGCCTTGATTTTTTCGCCAATTTCCTCCGACGTGGCCCATTGCCCATCAAGTGCTGCCGTCAGATCATCATTCGGGGTTGGCGGCCAGTCATTGCGCGCCCAGCTTGGGCCAGCGGCCTCGGCCTGCGCGGTTCCGGGTTCTTCGCCCAACGCACGGAAAAACTGTTGCCAGCTTGCATCAACCGAACTGGGATCATTGGCGAACCGCGCTTGCAATTGCTCAACATATTCGGCGTTGTGCCCTTGTAAAAAGGATTGAGAATGGAATTGGTCGTTACTGGATTGCTCTGTCATGGCCTAGACGGAAAACCCGCTCCCTTAGTATATATGCGTCCTCAGGCGGCAGAATGGCGCCTGAGATAGTGATGATTACCCTATCGCCTTAAGCACAGCTTCGCCCAGTCCCGCAGGGCTGTCAGCGACGATGAATCCGGCGGATTTCATGGCTTCGATCTTATCTTCGGCGCCACCTTTGCCACCCGCCACAATTGCGCCAGCATGACCCATACGACGCCCCGGAGGGGCCGTGCGCCCGGCGATAAAACCGGCGATGGGCTTGGAGATGCCCTTTTTGGCCATATCCTTAATATATTGGGCGGCGTCTTCTTCGGCCGCGCCACCGATTTCACCAATCATGATGATGCTTTCGGTTTCCGCGTCGTTTAGCAGCAACTCCAGTGCGTCAATATGCTCAAACCCTTTGATCGGATCGCCGCCGATGCCGATGCAGGTGGATTGACCAAGGCCGATATCTGTCGTTTGCTTCACCGCCTCATAGGTTAACGTACCAGAGCGCGAAATCACCCCGACCGAGCCGCGTTTATGAATATGCCCGGGCATAATGCCGATTTTACAGGCATCGGGTGTGATAACTCCGGGGCAATTCGGGCCGATAAGGGTGGATTTTGACCCTTCCAGCGCGCGCTTAACCCGCATCATATCAAGCACAGGAATGCCTTCGGTAATGCACACGATCAGTTCCATCTGGGCGTCGATGGCCTCTAAAATTGCGTCAGCCGCAAAGGGGGGTGGCACGTAAATCGCAGTGGCATTGGCGTTTGTTGCGCTTCTGGCTTCGTGCACCGTGTCAAAAATCGGCAGGCCAATATGGGATTGTCCACCTTTACCCGGCGTCACCCCGCCCACCATCTGCGTGCCATAAGCCACCGCCTGTTCCGAATGGAACGTTCCTTGCGAGCCGGTGAGGCCCTGACAAATTACGCGAGT
>CAYSAZ010000037.1:0-22145 GCA_964429065.1 uncultured Rhodobacterales bacterium | reverse complement strand
GAATCCCCTTCACTTCCTGCCAGAAATCGCCTATACGGCCCCCTTCGTGTGGCGCTTACACCCTTGGAGGATCGCTGCGATTTTAATTTGAAGGAGAATACCAATGGCTGAGAATAAAATGCTCAACGCTACGGTACGTGCGGGAACTGGCAAGGGGGCCGCTCGCACAGCACGTCGTGAAAACCTCGTGCCCGGCGTGATTTACGGTGGCGGTGAAGAGCCCGTCTCGATTACTGTCAAGTTCAACGAGCTGTTCAAGATGCTCAAGGCTGGCCAGTTTCTGTCCACACTTTTGACCTTGAAAGTTGACGGTAAAGACCAGCGTGTTATCTGCCGCGGTGTCCAGCGCCATGTTGTCAAAGACCTGCCGATTCACGTGGATTTCCTGCGTTTGTCCGCAAAATCCCGCATCAACCTGATGATCCCCGTCAGTTTCCTGAATGAGGAAATTTGCCCGGGTTTGAAAAAGGGTGGGGCGTTGGTTGTCGTACGTAACGAGGTTGAACTGAAGGTGACCGCCGGGGATATTCCTGACAATCTTGAGGTTGATCTGGCTGAAACCGAAATCGGTGATACGATCCATATGTCCGACATAACCTTGCCCGAAGGTACGCGTACAATGATTACCGACCGGGATTTCGTGATTGCCAATATCGCAGCACCAAAAGCTATTGAAGTTGAAGAAGTCGACGAGGTTGTTGACGGCGCAGAAACTGAGACCGGCGAGGGTGAAGCTGACGCAAGCGAAGAAAACACCGAAGCGTAATTTCCTCTTACATCGCTTTATGCTAAAAGAACGCGTCACCTTCGGGAGGGCGCGTTTTTTATTGGAGATGACCCTGTGAAATTATTTGTTGGCCTTGGAAATCCCGGCGCGAAATATGCGCAAAACCGGCATAACATCGGGTTTATGGCGCTGGACCGGATCGCGCAGGCCCATGGGTTTGCGCCGTGGCGTGACAAGTTTCAGGGGCAGGTTTCAGAGGGGCGTTTGGGGCGCGAAAAGATCATCCTGCTAAAGCCTCAAACCTTCATGAACCTGTCGGGGCAATCGGTCGGGGCGGCAATGCGGTTTTATAAAATCCCCACCCAGGATATCACGGTTTTTCACGATGAACTTGACCTTGCACCGGGAAAATGCCGAGTCAAAATCGGGGGCGGGCATGCCGGACATAACGGGCTGCGTTCTATCCACCAGCATATCGGGCCGCAGTATCAACGGGTACGTCTTGGCATCGGGCATCCGGGGCACAAGGATCGTGTTGCAAGCTATGTTTTGCATGATTTTGCCAAGGCCGATGCAGTTTGGCTGGATGATGTGCTGCGCGGAATTGTCGATGGTGCGCCGGATTTAGCCATAGACGAGGCATCGCGATTTATGAACGCAATTGCGCGCCGTCTTGCACCGGCCCGCAGCGCTAAACCCGCACCAAAGCCTCAGCCAGATACCCCTGCGCCGAACGCCACCCCAGCCGCAGATCGCCGCAGCCCACTGCAAAAACTTAAGGATAGGTTTTCATGACCAACATCACCGAAGCCTTTGAGGCTCAAGCACAATCTTGCGCATATCTTGGCTCAGATTTCAATGCGGACCTGTTGCGTTTAGCAGCGCAAAATTTGCACGACAATCATCCGGTTGGCGCGTTCCTACACAATTGGCCGGACCTTGATACATTCCGTTCAGGCGCTGTTGCGCTGCGTTGGACGGGGGCATTGCATGCATTAGTATTACTTGGAATGGACCCGGAGCTTAGCGCCGTTTACCCCCCCAACACCCCTGATAAAACTACGCTTTGGCAGGCCGTTTTGCACGCCATGCACAGGCATAGCGACCATATGATCGACTGGATGGCCTCGCCACCGCAGACCAATGAAATTCGCCGTGCCAACGCGCTGATCCCGGCATTTCACCTGATTGCGCGCGAAACTGGCTTGCCGTTTGTCTTGTCTGAAATCGGGGCCAGCATGGGGTTGAACCTTAACTGGGATCGGTTTTCTATGGAAATAGACGGGGAGATATGGGGGCCTGAGACGGCAAGTGTTGCCCTGAAACCAGACTGGCGCGGGCCGCTGCCGCCAAAGGCAGACATCACGATTTTGGAACGCGCGGGCTGCGACCTTAACCCGCTTGACCCTAAGAACAGTGACGATCGCCTGCGGCTGCTCTCTTACATCTGGCCTGATCAGAGCACGCGTCTGGAAAACACCAAACATGCAATCGCACTGGCCCAGAAAACCTTATATGTGGTGCATAAACAAGACGCGCTCAACTTTTTGCAACATCGTCTGGACCCGCGCAACGGAGTAACGCGGGTCATATATCATACGATTATGTGGCAATATTTGTCTGCCGCAGATCAGATACGCGGTGCTGAAATGATTGAAAAAGCCGGACAGGCCGCCACACCGGATGCGCCATTGGCATGGTTGCGCGTCGAGGCTGATCAAAAACAGGATGAGGGTGCTCCGATCATGCTAACTCTGTGGCCCGGTGGCACGGTTCGCGAACTTGGTCGCGTCGATTTTCACGGTCGATGGGTGCAATGGAACTAAGCCTTCCCAGTCTGTGTCGTGATTGTTTAGCCCAGTTTGAGGGGGGTGTGCGGTGCCCTAAATGTGGCTCGCCGCGCATTATCAGCCACCCGGAATTATTTGATCTATCCATTGCACATATGGATTGCGACGCCTTTTATGCCTCGGTTGAAAAACGCGACAATCCCGATTTACGCGACAAAGCGGTGATCGTTGGCGGCGGGCATCGCGGTGTGGTCAGCACTTGTTGTTATATCGCGCGGATCAAGGGTGTGCGCTCGGCAATGCCGATGTTCAAGGCGCGAAAGCTATGCCCCGAAGCGGTGGTCGTGCCCGGGCGCATGGATGTTTATGTTAAGGTCAGCCGCGCCATTCGCGCCATGATGCAAGACTTGACCCCGGCGATCGAACCTCTGTCGCTGGACGAAGCATTCCTGGATTTGCGCGGCACGGCAGCGCTGCATGGTGAACCGCCGGTGGTGCAAATGGCGCGGCTTGTGCAACGTATGGAGGACGAACTGGGGATTTCAGGATCCGTGGGCCTGTCCCATAATAAATTTTTGGCAAAAATCGCCTCGGACATGGATAAACCGCGCGGCATGTCCCTGATCGGGCAGGCTGAAACGGCAGATTTTTTGCGCCCGTTGCCCGTTGGGGTGATTTGGGGGGTCGGGGCGGCAATGCGCCAAACCTTGGAGCGTGACGGTATTCGCACCATCGCCGATATTTTGCAGCGTGAGCGCAAGGATTTATCGACCCGGTATGGCAGCATGGGGGAACGGCTGTATTTTTTGGCCCGCGGCGAGGACCGACGTCATATTTCGGCCCGAACCCCGATCAAAAGCATCTCACGCGAGACGACGTTTAACGTTGATACCGCCGATCTGGCATTGCTGGACGGCTATATTTGGCGGCTGGCGGAACAGGTTTCTGATCGCGCCAAAGCCCGCGATCTGGCAGGGCGGGTCGTGACCCTAAAACTGCGTACCGCCAAATTTCGCGCCCTCACGCGGCGCTTAAGTCTTACGCACCCAACACAGCTGGCAGGTGTGATTTACGACACCGCGCGCCCCTTGCTGGAAAGGGAAATTCCAAATGGTCCCTTTCGCCTTATCGGGGTTGGTATCAGCCATCTATCGGAGGCCGAAGAAGCTGATTTCGCCGGCGACCTGCTGGATCCCGATGCCCCTAAACGTGCAGCGGTTGAACGTGCAACGGACAAAATTCGGGAGAAATTCGGGAAAAACATCATCCAAAAAGGTCGTGGGTTGCGTAAATAACACAGTTTTTGAGGAAATGTGCTTATGGTGCAACGCAGTATTGACCCGGCAGCTACTGGTTGTCATATTCCATCTATGTAATGTAACAATTACCCGCCCCTGTATGGGGCATTTCCTCCCTGGACTTGGGCCGTGCATATGCGCGGCCTTTTTTTATCCTACTCTGCCGCCAAACAAGTGCAGGCGCACCCGATTTCAGCAAGTGCTTTTGTGATCACCGTAAACACGGCCCGCAATTCTTGATAATTTGCGTGGCGGGTCATTTTGGCCTCATCCATATATAAAGAACGGTTAATCTCAATTTGAACAGCGTGCATATTGCGCGCGGGGCGGCCATATTTATGCGTGATATATCCACCCGAAAACGGCATATTGCGCGCCACGCTAAACCCGGCCTCTTTGAATACACCCACGACAATACCCGAAATCCAGGCACTGCAAGAGGCCCCGAACCTGTCGCCAATTACAATATCGGCATCATGACGCGAGGCCGCATGGGGCATAGAGTGACAGTCCATCAACACAGATATCCCGTATTTCTCCAGATGCGTTTCCATCAGCTCTGCGAGACAGGCATGATAAGGAATATACCCCTCGGCGATCCGGCGATCCACCTCAGCCATAGTGATTTTACCGCTACGAATTACCTGTCTGTTACCCACAACGCGCGGCACAACCCCCAACCCGGCGGCGACACGCGGGTTATTGGCAACAGCATTTAGCCCCGTTATCAGTGCCGGATCCAATTCATCCACCCCACGATTTACATCCACATAAGCCCGTGGCATCCGCGCCGCCAATAAGGGCGCACCAAATACCGGGGCGTCTGCGAATAATTCATCGACAAACGCATCCTCTGAGCTGCGGATTGCCAGCATATCCAGGCGGCTTACGGCTAAAAAATCCGCCGGATATTCCATGCCGCTGTGAGGAGAGCTGAAAACAACGCAGGAACGCGGGTTTTGCGGCTGGATTAACGTATAAGGAGAATTTTGCATGTATTTTCCTGTTTTCACGAATATATAACATACATAAGCGCGCGCATGTGTAAAAGGTCTTGAACCTCTTTACGACTCCTCTTATAGACATGCCACGCGGGCGTTGCATGTGCAGCGCTTGTTGCTTTTCGGGCGTATAGCTCAGTGGGAGAGCACTTCGTTGACATCGAAGGGGTCACTGGTTCAATCCCAGTTACGCCCACCATCCCAAATTTGGGGATGAACCGGATTAACAGGCGCATTCGCCGCGCCGCTGATAGGAGAGAGAGCATGAAAGTCAAGAATTCACTTCGCTCCCTGAAGGCGCGTCACCGCGATTGTCGCGTTGTTCGCCGTAAGGGTCGTGTATATGTTATCAACAAAACAAACCCACGTTTCAAGGCACGCCAAGGCTGAACGCCCTGACAGCTTGATACGAAAAGGCCGCGCAATTGTGCGGCTTTTCCTTTTTAGGGTTGGTCGTTTTAGCCCAGCAACAATGCCCGCACGGTTTGGGGGTCAATATATCCGGTCGCGTTCAGGCCCCTACTGCGCTGAAACCCTTTGATCGCCTGACGGGTTTTGCTGGTAAATGCTCCGTCAACATTCCCGGGATCATGACCAACAGTTCTAAGCCTGTTTTCAATCAATAACCGGGTTGCTGCGTTAAGTTTCAAACGATTTTCCTGATCTTTGGCGCTGTTGCTCTCTTCAACCGGCACTTCCTCAGCAGGGGTGGGGTTTGGATCAAGACGTTCAACCCGCTGCCTTGCGATCTCGGAATATATCCCGCTGGGAAAATCTGAAAGGTAGTCGCGATAACTGTCTGCGGAGTTCAAAGCAACCGCATCCGTCCAGGCGTCTTCGTCATCGGATTCGGTTTCAGCGGCGGTAATTTCGGCCAGTGCCGCCTTGGCATCGGGAGCAAAAACCCCGTCGGGGTATTTCGCAAGATAAAGTTCCAGATCATCCTTATCACCAGTCAGGCCGGTGGCATTCCAATAGCGACGGTCCGCAATTTCAATTTCAGCACGGCGCGTATCTGCCTGACGATTAAGGTCATTTACCTGGCCAGCCGTCAGAAAACCCGAGCCTTCTTGTTGCTGGTCTTGCTGCCAGCGCGCAATGGAGCGGCGTGAACCACGGCCAAATATGCCATCGATCCCCCGGGTGTCATAGCCAAGCATTGTCAGGTTTTTTTGAATTTTGCGCCGCTCTGCCCGGCTAAGCCTTAGGGTCGCTTCCAGTTCCGCAGCCGAGGGTTCAGCCGGTGCAACCAGTTTTTCCAGACGCGCGGTTGCCGCGGGGGCAAAAATGCCATTGGGAAAGCGGCGAAGATATTCACGAAGGTCGGCCTCGCGGTTGCTTTTGTCGGCCACAGCCCAAAGCGTTTGTTCCGCCAGTAAATCAACCCAATCCCCGTCGCCATTTTCGGGCGCAGGTGCATCTTGCAATTTGGTTAAGGACACATCCGGTGAGGCAAAGCCCATAACCTGAATGCGCCCGCCAACCCCTGACAGGGCATCTTGAAGCGAGACGCTCGTGTCCAGCAAATTGTTTTTCACAAGCTTGCTTATGTCTGTCTCTGGACCTTGCACCAGCAACACCCCTTGAGGTATGTCACCCGCGCCCAGCCCCGCCTCCAGCGGCCATTGGGTTTCACCTACGGCATATTTTCCTAAAAACAGCATCCCACGACCGGGGTTTTGCCCCAGCAGCTCAAGCAGAACATTCAGTGAAGGGGCGTTATAAGCCACGTCCAGCAACGAATCAGCTGCCACATCGACCGGCAACACCCAGCTTTCATCCCCAAAGCTGACCACGCGGGCTGAGATATGCACAACCATACGGTCTTTGCCGTCCATACGGTCATAAAAGCTTTGGATAGCGCCGCGCATCGCCTGTGCATCCATATTGCGCCCCTCGATGATTTCATATCCTTGGGCTGCATAGGCATCCTGCAATTCAACATGGGTGCGCGTAACCGCACGGGAATTCGCGCTCGTATAATTTCCGTTGGTGATTATCAGGGCAATATCAGCCGCCTGAACAGCGCTAAAAGAGGTGCAAAACACCAAAGATGCTGTGATTAATATGCCTTTGAGGGTGTGTCGCATTATGCTCTCCTGTGCCTGTTTTGCGCACAGAGTAGCAAAAGATATTGCCCTGCGCATCCCCTAGGTTACGTTCAGGCATTTACGGGCCGGAACCCGCTTATTCATATGTCCGCTTATCCTCAATTACCAGACCATCTTTTGGCAAGGAGTTTGGGGCGTGAATCTCAACCGTACCGCGCAGTTTTAACACCGATTGCACGGTGGCAGCGATGGCATCTGTGTCGCCATTAGCGGCCTCAACCTGCACGATCATGGTATCCTGTTCGCCAACACGCGCGACGATCACACGCGCTTTCAAAACCTCGGGGTGCGCGGCCACCAGTGCTGCCACCTGTTCGGGGCGCACAAACATCCCCTTGATTTTGGCGCTCTGGTCCGCCCGCCCCATCCAGCCTTTGATGCGCATATTACTGCGCCCACAAGGTGAGGTGCCCGGCAAAATGGCTGATAAATCACCCGTAGCAAACCGGATCAGCGGATAATCAGGATTAAGCGTGGTTACAATAACCTCGCCGACTTCACCCACGGCCACTGGGTTGCCGGTGCCCGGCGTGACGATCTCAAGGATCACGCCTTCATCGACAATCATGCCCTCCATGGCCGAGGATTCATAGGCGATATTGCCCAGATCAGCCGTTGCGTAGGATTGCAGGCACTGGATGCCACGATCGGCATATTCTGTGCGCAAACTCGGAAAAAGTGCGCCGCCGCCCACCGCTGCCCGGGTGATCCGCGACAGATCGAGGCCCATCGCATCGCCCTTGTCCAAGATCACCTTTAAATAGTCAGGCGTGCCGGCATACGCGGTGATCCCGATGTCCGCGGCCGCTTGTGCCTGTAGCTCCGTCTGCCCGGTCCCTGCGGGCAATACCCGCGCGCCCACGGCCGCAGCGCCGTTTTCAAAAATCATACCTGCTGGGGTCAGATGGTAGGAAAAACAGTTTTGCACAATGTCGTTTTTACCAATCCCGCAGGCGTGTAAAAACCGCCCCATACGCCACCAGTCATGGCTGGTACCGCCCGGCTCGTAGATCGGGCCGGGAGATTGAAAAACATGTGGAATGCGCGCAATGGCCATGCCCCCAAAAGGCGGGTTTTCCGCTTGCCACATGGCCAAATCCGATTTGCGCAATACCGGCAGGCGCGCCAAATCATCTATATCCTGCACATCATATCCCGTGATACGGCAAGCCCCCGGTGCGGCGGCAGCCTTGGCAATTTGCCCGCGCAAAACCCTTAGCTGGTCGCTGGCACGTTCATCGGCAGAACGGGTTTCCAAAGCATCGAAATAATCAGATGTTGGGTCGTCAATCACAGCAGGTATTCCCTTCTTGAATGGGCGGACAAGGCACGGTGCCATAGGAACAATAGACACAACAGTCCCCGGATTTGGGTTTTAGAACCGCGCAACAGGCGGTACATTCATAGAACCATTGACAGGCATCCGTTGGCATCTGTTCAACCGATGCATGCCCGCATTCTGGGCAGGTTATGATGGAGGTTAGCTCAACCATCTTTTGCGCCGCCGGTATGATCGCACATCGCGGAAAGATTTTCGACCTTCTTCAGACATGCCCAGATAAAATTCCTTTACGTCAGGGTTTTCGCGCAACTCTTCCGCAGGGCCATCCATGACCACACGACCGGATTCCAGAATGTATCCATAATCGGCGTATTTTAGTGCGATATTGGTGTTTTGTTCGGCCAGCAGAAATGAAACTCCCTCATTTTCATTCAAACCTTTAACAATCTCGAAAATCTCGCTCACCAGTTGCGGCGCAAGCCCCATGGAAGGTTCGTCCAGCAGCACCGTTTCTGGCTTGGACATCAGCGCACGACCAATGGCAACCATCTGTTGCTCCCCCCCTGAGGTATAGCCCGCCAGACTTTTTCGACGCTCCTTAAGACGGGGGAAATACGTGTAAACCATCTCCAGATCACGCGCGACAGCACCGCGCCCGTCCTTGCGCGTATAGGCGCCGGTCATCAGGTTATCCTCAACCGTGAGGTGCTCAAAACAATGGCGCCCTTCCATCACTTGAATGACGCCCTGCTTGACCAAAACGGCCGGATTGAGATCTGAGATCGAGCGACCGCGATATTCAATTGTGCCTTTGGTAACAACGCCGCGTTCTGAATGCAGCAAGTTTGAGATTGCCTTGAGTGTCGTGCTTTTGCCCGCGCCATTCGCGCCCAAAAGCGCCGTAATGCCGCCCTTGGGCACGGATAAGGAAACCCCCTTAAGCACGAGAATCACATGATTATAAATCACCTCGATGTTGTTGACCTCTAGCAGGGTCTCGGTTTTTCCAGCGTCCAGCATGCGCGTCTCACGGTTTTATAAATGTCAAAACGAATAGGTCTCCGGCCCCGTTGAAAGGGCCGGAGGGTTGGCTTAGTTACACCGTTTCTTAATGTTGTTTTCTGTAGCATAGGCATCTGCCGCAGCATCGATCAAAGGTTGGATCAACGCCATATCTGATGTCCTAAAATCTGAAATAAGATGCCATGTTTGTGTTTCGGCATTCCACTGTTGCACAGCACCTAAACCGGGGCCGCCGTGGTTTTCGCACGAAACCTTGAAATTAGGCCCAAAACCGCCAAGACCAATTGCTGTCATTTTTTCATCCGTAATTTCCAAAGCTTCCAGTCCATCGCGCATCATAGTAGATGTGATATCAGCCGTTCCATGGATTTTTTGTGCCGTTTTCACAGCCTCAGCCAGCAATGCCGCCTGATACAGGCCACGGTTATATAATACCGAACCAACATGTTCACCTGTTCCGGCTGCTTTACCTGCATCAACAACATATTTCTGAATATCCGCAAATACCGGGAAATCTGTGCCGGTATTGTGGAATGTCAGCGCCTTGTAGCCATCAGCCCCAGCACCTGCGGGGATTACATCACTTTCAGTACCTGACCACCAGATGCCAATGAATTTATCCATGGGAAACCCGATATTTGTCGCCTCTTGAACGGCAACCTGATTCATAACACCCCAACCCCAAAGTAAGGCGTAGTCGGGTTTTTCACGACGGATTTGTAACCATTGGGATTTTTGTTCCTGTCCTGGTGAGTCAATTGGCAGTAATGTTAATTTAAAGCCATGCTTTGATGCCAAGGCCTCTAACGTGGGGATTGGCTCTTTGCCATATGCTGAGTTATGGTAAAGCAGAGTGATATTTTTCCCCTCTATATCACCGCCATTTTCATCCAAAATATGATTAACCGCAATTGAAGCACCATTCCAGTAGTTGACCGGAAAATTGAAGATGTGACTAAAGACAGTTCCATCCGCAGCAGCTGTGCGGCCATATCCCATGGAGTGTAGCGGAATATCGTCAGCTGTTACCCGTGGAATCATCTGATACGTAGCCGCCGTTGACAGCGGTGCATAAACCAGCGCGCCCTCACCCTTTGTGGATTCATAACATTCAACAGCCTTTTCCGCACTATAGCCGGTTTCGCAATCAATGACCTTTGTCATAACACCGCCAATGCCGCCATCGCGCTCATTTACTAAGGTAAAGTAATCGGTAAACCCATCTGCCACCTGTGCGCCGTTACCGCCAAATGGCCCGGTGCGATAGCTAAGGTTGGGAAATACCAGATCAGCCAGTACCGGGCTTGCGGCTGTGATTGTCGCGACAGCGATTGCTGCCAGTTTAGTTAGTTTCATGTCGTCCTCCCTTTAGGTTCGACAGGTGATGCCCCGAATTTTCGGTGGCTTATGATTTGGCCCCACCTAATGCGGAAACGGCCAAAGACGAAGCTTTTCCTTGGTTAGTCGCCAAAGCTGTGCCAGCCCGTGTGGCTCAAGTATAAGGAAAAGGATAATGAGTGCGCCGACGATAACAAATTCGAAATGTGCGGCGATATCAGTGGCCCAGCCCGATTGCCCGACCATAATGTTCTTTAGTAGAACCGGCATCAGCACCATAAACGCCGCCCCGATGATCGACCCAAAGATAGAGCCAAGCCCGCCGATGATGACCATAAACAGCACCAGAAAGGATTTCTGAATGCCAAAAGCCTCACCAACCTCAACGGCGCCAAGGTAAACCGCAAAGAACAGCGCCCCGGCGACGCCCACAAAAAATGAGCTGACCCCAAAGGCCGTTAGTTTGGTTTTCAGGGGTGCAACCCCGATGATTTCAGCCGCAATATCCATGTCGCGGATCGCCATCCAGCTGCGGCCGATACGCCCGCGTGTCAGGTTTCGTGCCAGCCAGGCAAGAGCAACCAGAACGACCAGACAAAAGAGATATTTTGCCTCAGGCGTGGCTGTGGCCCCCGTAACCTCAAACCCAAAGATTGAGCGTGTCGGCGCGCTGATCTGCCCCGAGGCCGAGTTGTTGTAAAACCATGGCACCTTGTTGAACAGCCAGACCAGGAAAAACTGTGCCGCCAGTGTTGCTACGGCCAGATAAAAGCCTTTTATACGCAGGCTAGGCAGGCCAAATATAACCCCAACCAGTGCCGTTATTACCCCCGAAATCAAGACGACAAACAGGATACTCAGATCAGGAAAACTGGTCATCAATTTATATGCAGCATAAGCCCCGACCGCCATAAACCCACCAGTGCCAAGGCTAAGCTGGCCGCAATATCCCACCAGAATATTCAACCCGATAGAGGCCACGGCCCAGATCAGAAACGGCACAAAAATCGCGTTGGCCCAGTAATCGGTGATGAAAAACGGCACCACAAAAAACGCAATCGCCATGATCACGTAATAGCCGATACGATCCAGTTTGATCGGAAACGTCTGGGTGTCCGATGCGTATGTGGTCTTGAAATCGCCTGCTTCGCGGTAAAACATTTCAGGCCTCCCATGCGTGTGCGTTAGCGGCAAAATCGGCACGTTGCGGATTGACGATACAAAACCGATGGCCCGTCGGAGCTTCCATCACGGTCCAGCCTTTTGCACATTTTTCGATCACGACCGCGCCCAGCGCCTCTAGCCGCGCACATTCAGCATCCTGATCATTAGTTTCAATGTCCAAATGTAGCCGGCTGTTGTGGCTGACATGTTGCAATAGCATCCGCGGCTCGCCTTCCGGATTTTTCCCAACGGCATATTTCCCATCGGGATCAATATCAAAATCATACCCCAGCGCAGCCGACCAGAAAATAGCCGCGGCGTTCAGTTCTTCGCCCTTACAGTCAATCACGATAACCCCTAAACGACTTTTATGCATCATACCCTCTCGATAATTTTTTCACCGAACAAGCCCTGTGGTCTGAACACCAGAAACACCAAGGCCAGCACATAGGCGAACCAGTTTTCTGTTGCACCGCCAATGTAACCGCCGATTTCATATTCGAACAATTTTTCGCCCACACCGATAATCATCCCCCCGACAATCGCGCCGGGGATAGAGGTGAAACCGCCAAGCATCAGCACCGGTAGCGCCTTGAGTGCGATCAGCGATAACGAAAATTGCACCCCGGATTTCGCGCCCCACATGATGCCGGCGACCAGTGCGACAAACCCAGCTAATGACCACACAACCACCCAGATTGTGCGTAGGCTGATTCCAACTGACAGGGCCGCCTGATTATCGTCGGCAACGGCACGCAAGGCCCGCCCGGTCTTGGTGTAATTGCTGAAAACCATCAGGCTAGACACCAGCACAAGGGCGATACCCGCCGCCCAAATATCAAGGTTATCAAGATAAAACCCGTAAAACCCGTCGGCCCAGCCAGCGGTTGCGCTCTCGATCCAGACATTCCCGCCCTGTGGCAGGCCAATATCCAGTTTCTTGATCTCTGATCCCCACATCAAATCCCCGAAACCTTCCATGAAATAGGCCAAGCCAATGGTTGCCATGAACAGGATAATCGGGTCCTGCCCCACCAGATGTTTTAAGATAAATCGCTCAACGATATAGGCAAACAGGATCATAACGCCCAACGCCAGAAGGATCGCCAGCAGTGCCGGAACATGCCAGCCGAACGTGCCCAGATGGGTGCCGAAAATCGTGTTGATCAAATGCGCAAACGGTACCTGCCCGTTCTGGATGCCCACCAAAGTCAGCGCCGCAAACAGTGCCATCACGCCCTGGGCATAGTTGAAAACCCCCGACGCCTTAAAGATCAGCACAAAACCAAGCGCCACCAGCGAGTACATCACCCCGGTCATCAAACCATTGAGAATGACCTCAATTGTATAGAAAAACTCAGCTGACATGCGCGTTCCTTTTAGTCATGTGCGACCCCCAGATAGGCATCGATCACGTCTTGATTGTTGCGCACCTCATCCGGGGTGCCGTCGCCGATTTTGCGGCCATAATCCAGAACCACCACACGGTCAGAAATATCCATCACCACGCCCATATCGTGTTCAATCAAGGCAATGGTGGTGCCAAATTCGTCATTTACATCAAGAATAAAGCGGCTCATGTCCTCTTTTTCCTCAACGTTCATTCCCGCCATCGGTTCGTCCAGCAACAACAATTTAGGCTGTGCCGCCAGTGCCCGCGCCAATTCTACACGTTTTTGCAACCCGTAAGGCAGGCGCCCGACCGGGGTTTTGCGAATGGCCTGAATTTCCAGAAAATCAATGATATGTTCAACAATATCCCGGTTTTCGTTTTCCTCACGTTCCGCTGGACCTTTCCAGATGCCTTGCCAAAACATATTGGTTTTCATGTGGATAAATCGCCCGGTCATAATGTTATCAAGCGTGCTCATGCCTTTGAATAACGCGATATTCTGGAATGTGCGCGCGATGCCCTGTTGGGCGATTTGATAAGGTTTCATCGGTTTGCGCCGCTTACCGCGAAACCATATTTCGCCCTCTTGAGGGCGATAAAATCCGTTGATCACGTTCAACATTGACGATTTTCCCGCACCATTCGGCCCAATGATCGCACGAATTTCGCCCTCACGGATGTCAAAGGAAATATCCGAGATCGCAGCGACACTGCCGAATTTCAAGGTGATGTTTTTCATCTCCATGATAGGTCCGCCAATGGTACGCCCGTCCTTGGTCACGTATGTTTCGGCCCGGGCATTCATGCGGCTTTTGCCTCTCGTATGAGCGTTTTTGCATCGCTGATTTGTACCGTAGCCTTGATTTCGCCTTTGCGTCCATCCTCATATGTCACTTCGGTTTTCGTAGCAATTTCAGTGGCATCGCCGTAAAGGGCAGCAATCAGATCGCTGTACTTTTCCTCAACAATACGGCGGCGAACCTTGCGGGTGCGGGTCATCTCGCCGTCATCGGCATCAAGTTCTTTGTGCAGTACAAGAAAACGATGTATCTGGCAGCCCGACAACATCGCATCCTGGGCAATTGAGTGGTTAACCTCTTCAATATGCCTCTTGATAGTTTCGTAAACTTGGGGATGTCCGGCCAGCTCCTGATAAGAAGCATAGGCGATATTGTTGCGTTCAGCCCAGTTACCGACGGCGTTAAGATCAATGTTGATAAACGCAGTACAGGTATCCCGTTCATTGCCAAAAACCACGACTTCCAGAATGTTGGGATAGAATTTCAACTTGTTTTCAACGAATTTCGGCGCGAACATCGACCCATCCGACATTTTCCCAACATCTTTGGCGCGGTCAATAATCCGCAAATGCCCGGTGTCATCCTCAAAAAAACCGGCGTCCCCTGTAGCAACCCAACCTTCGGCATCCTTAGTATCTGCGGTGCTTTCCGGGTTTTTGTAATACTCTATAAAGGTCGAGGGGGAGCGGTAGAAAATCTCACCGCTATCGGCAACTTTCACCTCAACCCCGGGGCTGGGCACGCCAACCGTATCAGCACGCACTTCGCCGTCGGGTTGCTGGGTAATAAACACCGTAGCCTCGGTCTGGCCGTAAAGCTGTTTGAGGTTAATCCCGAGAGCGCGGTAAAATTCAAAGATCTCAGGCCCGATCGCCTCACCGGCCGTATAGCCGATGCGCACGCGGCTTAAGCCAAGTGTATTTTTCAGCGGCCCGTAAACCAGTACATTGCCCAGAATGTATTTCAGCCGATTCCCAAAACTGACCGATTTGCCATCCAGTAACGCCGGTCCGACCTTTTTTGCATGTTCCATAAAGTAGTGAAACATCCGACGTTTCGGGCGACTTTCGTCTTCCATGCGAATCATAACTGTGGTCAACACACTTTCAAAAAAGCGGGGCGGGGCAAAGAAATACGTCGGCCCGACCTCACGCAAATCAACCTGCATCGTGTCCGCACTTTCAGGGCAGCCAACGCAAAAACCGTTCCAAAATGCCTGCCCTATCGAGAAAATGAAATCCCCAACCCAGGCCATCGGCAAATAGGCCAAAACGCTGTCGCCTGCGTTCAGCGTATCAAATTCTGACGAGGAAATCGCCGCCGCGATAATATTGAGGTTCGACAAAACCACCCCTTTGGGCCGCCCCGTCGTGCCGGAAGTATAAAGCATCACAGAGGTGCTATCCGCATTTATTGTGCTCTGCCGCGCGGCCATGATAGGTTCCAGGCGCGCATGCCCGGCCCGGCCCTCGGCCTGCACATCAATGTAGGCGTTCAGATGGGTGTGGTCATATTTGCGCATACCGCGCTTATCGAGATAAATGATCTCGGCAATGTTGGACAATTTGTCCTGAATTTCCAGAACTTTATCAACTTGCTCTTGATCTTCCACCACCAGAAACCGCGCGCCGCAATGGTCCAAAACATAGGCCATTTCTTCAGCGTTTGCGTCGTTATATAGCGGCACAGGAATTGCCCCACAACACTGCGCTGCCGTCATTGCCCAATA
Organism: uncultured Rhodobacterales bacterium; assembly: GCA_964429065.1. Lineage (GTDB taxonomy): Bacteria > Pseudomonadota > Alphaproteobacteria > Rhodobacterales > Rhodobacteraceae > NORP23. The sequence goes on along the minus strand of CAYSAZ010000037.1, from coordinate 6,489 downwards.
TAGATAGGGCCGATTGCGCCCGATGATTGCAACATGGTCGCCCGCGTTCAGGCCTAGCGCCAGCATGCCCATGGCGAGGGCCTCAACTTCATCCTTTACCTGATCCCAGGACCAGCTTTGCCATATGCCGTATTCTTTTTCCCGATACGCAGGTTTACCGCGAAATTTAACCGCATTACGGGCTAAAAGCTTTGGAAACGTGTCAATATCCGCATCAAGAACGAACGCGTTCGGCATTGCCGGTATCCTCCCATTTCAGGCCGTTTCGCCCATATTTTTTTGACGTATTGATTCCGCCATTATTGGGATTGAGACTAGCAAGAATATACAGCAGGTAAAGAACTAAATTGAACCATCGTTCAGTTCCCCTGCAAAGCTGTATTGCAAAAATGCAGGATAGGGGAGGTTATTGCCGCAACATCGTGTAATTTTGCAGCGATGTAATAAATATCTGGCTTAGCTTTTACGCGCGCAAACTGGGATCTGAATTAACCTACTAAACTAGGTTAGTAGGTTTAGTAAATTAAGCATAACCACCTGTTATTAGTTGATAATTACAGGTTTAACGACGTTCGAACTTCAAAAAAAGAAAACCCCGCCTGCAATCTTGCAAGCGGGGGTACCTATCTTATCGTTAGGATTTATGCGTTAAGGGCTTTTTCCATCTTTGGGCCAGAGGCAATTTCGATGGTGCGTGGCTTCAGGGCCTCTGGAACCTCACGCACCAGATCAATATGCAGCAACCCGTTTTCTGTGACAGCGCCTGTTGCGCGGACATGATCCGCCATCTGGAAGCGTTTTTCAAAGGCGCGCGTGGCGATGCCGCGGTGCAGATATTCGGTGTCTTTTTCATCCGAGATCTTCTTACCAGACACCACCAACTGCCCATCACGGGCCTCAATGTTCAGGTCTGTCTCGGTAAAACCGGCAACAGCAATCGTGATCCGATACGAATCCTCGTCGGTTTTTTCGATGTTATAGGGTGGATAGCCGCTCTGCGTGGAATCGGCGGACATGACGTTGTCCAGAATGCCGGCTAAACGGTCAAAGCCAACGGTAGAGCGGTAAAGGGGTGAAAGGTCATAAGTGCGCATGATATCCTCCAAAAAGCGATACGTGTCCTGGCCCTCCATCATGGACGGGCCACTTGGTTACCGAACCCGTCTTGGCATCCGGTAACAGATACTTATGCTTCATATTTAAGGTTTCAAGAGCCTGCGTCTGGACTGGATAATTGCGCAGTATCTTCAGATTCGACCTCTAGCTGTTTTGCAGCCCGCGCACCCAGTTTCTTAAGGTCTTCGACTTGGAAATGCAGGTTTCCCTGCCCGTCTTTCAATTTGCTAACCGCCTTTGCATGCGTTGTTTGCACGGTGTTTAGCTGCATGCCAATCTTGTTCATATCTTCAACGAACCCGTGGAATTTATCGTAAAGCAGCCCGGCCCGCTTGGCGATTTCCAGTGCGTTCCTGTTGCGTTTTTCGACTGACCACAGGTTTTCAACGGTTTTCAGGGCCAGCATCAGAATATTCGGCGTGGCAATAATCACGTTCTTTTTGGCGGCATGCAGCATCAATTTGCTATCGGCACGCACGGCCTCGGAAAACGCGCTTTCGATGGGCATGAACATGATTACGTAATCAATCGCGCCGTCATCTACCTGACTATATTTCTTTTCCGAAAGCTCGTTAATATGCATCTTGACCGAAGTAACATGGGCCGCCATCGCCAGCGCGCGCGCGTCAGGGTTTTCTGCATTAACCGCACGTTCATATGCCGTTAATGAGACCTTACTGTCGATCACCAGCTTGCGCCCGCCCGGCAGATTTACGATCACATCAGGGCGCAGGGCCATGCCATCATCCTTGCGGTGGTGGGCTTGGGTTTCATATTCGCTGCCCTCTTGCAGGCCACTATTTTCTAAAATCGAGGCCAGTATCATCTCACCCCATGCGCCTTGTTTCTGGGTATCCCCTTTCAAAGCTTGTGTCAGATTATGCGCCTCTTGGGACACCTGCAAACTCTGGGTCATCAGGTTTGATATCTCTGATTTCAGAGCTACGCGGTCCTTATCGGCAGATTTATGGACCGCGCGCAATTCGGTTTCAAAACGACTGATATGTTCCTTTAAGGGTTGCAAAATCTGCGTCAAATGCCCCTCGTTTTCAAGTTTGAAATCCGCCCGTTGGTTGCGCATCACCTCATTTGCAAGGTTTGTGAATTGGGTCTTAAGTGTGCCCTCGGTTTGCTGGTGATGTTCAAGCGTTGTCTCTAAACGCACAATTTTCGTGCACAATTCAGCCAGAGTCTGGCCTTGTTTAACCGTCTGACCTTCGAGCTTTTCCAGCTCTATTCGTTGTGATTCTACCTGATCTTGTGCATCTTGCAGACGGTCGCTGCGTCGCCAAATCAAAAGGGCGAGCACCAGAAAGACCAGCAGCCCCAGACCGTATAAAACCCAGTCAGGATTATTTTGAATTCCCTCTAAAATCTGCATAATCATCTGTTTATAAATCCACCTGCGCACCTAAACTCATCGTATGTTTATCGCTTTCAATGGCATTATACCAGTTCAACCTATCGCGCAGCCTGACGACAGAACCGACAATCACCAGTGCCGGTCCGGGCAGGTTTGCAGCGGCAGCGCGGGCATAAAGATTGGTCAAATCACCGGTGATAACCTGCTGGTTTGGCCGGGTGCCATTATCCACAATCGCCGCCGGGGTTTTTGGGTCAACACCGCGCCGGATAAATTCCGCCATCAGAAATTCCAACGCCGAGCGCCCCATATAAATCGCTACCGTTTGCCCGGGCCGCACCATGGTTTCCCAATCGAGCGACAGCACACCGTCCTTGCCGTGCGCGGTTACGAATACGCAAGATTGCGCATGATCGCGATGGGTTAACGGAATTCCGGCATAAGACGCACAGCCCGAGGCCGCCGTAATGCCCGGAATAACCTGAAACGGCACATTGGCCGCTGCGAGGGTTTCCAGTTCCTCGCCCCCACGCCCAAAGATAAACGGATCCCCCCCCTTCAGGCGTAAAACCCGTTTTCCGCTCTGTGCCAACTTGACCATCAGGGCAGAAATATCACCCTGTTCCATGGTGTGCTGTTTAGGTAATTTGCCCACATAAATCCGCTCGGCGTCGCGGCGCACAAGGTTGATGATCCCCTCACCGATAAGCCGGTCATAAAGCACCACATCAGCCCGCTGCATTAGGTGCAACGCGCGAAATGTTAACAAATCAGGGTCCCCCGGACCGGCCCCGACCAGATACACCTCGCCGCGTTTTTCAACGTCCTGTCCCAGCGCCGTGGCATCCAGTTCTTTGAGGAACTGTTTTTTGGCAGCCTTGGGATCACCGGCCAGAAACATATCCGCCACCGGCCCGTCAATGGTGTTTTCCCAAAATGCCCGGCGGGCTTGCGGTGTTTTCAACTTGGTCATAACCCGGTCACGCAACCGGCCCGAAAATGCGGCCAATTTTCCATAGGCTGTGGGTAAAATCGCCTCTATGCGGGCCCGCAAAATCCGTGCGATAACCGGCGCGGCCCCACCCGAAGATATTGCAATAACCAGCGGCGCACGATCAATAATCGAGGGCGTAATAAAATCGCAATATTCCGTCACATCGGCGACATTGGCCAGCACATGATTGTGGTCTGCCATCTCGTATAAAGCCCGATCCCGCACCGGATCATCGGATGCACCATAAGCTACAGCCGCCCCGACAAAATCCGGCAATTCTGGCGCACGGGCATGGTGTGTCAGGTTTGGATGGTCGCGAAGCGTGCGAAACTCGCCATCGAGCGCGGGGGCAAAAACATGGACATCCGCCCCGGCCTGCAAAGCCCGCTCAACCCTTCGCGCCGCCATGCTAGAGCCGCCATCAACGATGATTTTACGCCCCCGAACATCCAGAAATATCGGCAGATGGTCCATATTATGTGTCCTGTCGTTCGGCCCAGTTCAGCAAATCTTGCGCCAAATCTACCGCGCTTTGGGCATCCAGATCAATCGTGGTGAAACGTTTTCGTTCCTGAAATGTCATGCGCAACATATGAAACCCGCCATCATAAGCAATATCATACAAACGCCCCTTGCGATGAAACGGCAGGGTGAATTCTTTCAACAGGGTTTGTGCATCATCCGTCATATTTCAAGCCACGCGTGAAAACCGTTTCCAGTTTCCATTCCCATTTTTTGGGCGTGTCGCGATAATCCGGTTTTACGTCAAACTCGATAAACATATGTCCCGATTCAGCCGCATGGGCCACCAACTTTTCCAGCTCGGCAAATCGTGTGACCTCGGGGTGCCCGATGATCAGATCACTTAGTCGTGCCATTTTATTCCTCCGCAATACGTTTATGGAACCTTATGCGATAGATAAGGCGGCGGCTATGGTTTCCGGTCTCGTCAGGGTCAAAACCCGTGCGATTATGCAAGACATTATTGTTAATGATCCCCTGTCCCGGGTTTAATTTAATCTCTCGCATCAAAGGGTCCCCTGCCATCAACAGATCACGCAGAAACTTCACGCCAGCCTGTGTGTCCGGATCTTCGCGCCACGTAATTGAGCGGGTCCGTGCCGTGTAGCGCATGATCAGTTTACCTTGCCTATCCACCTTGAATACCGGCCCGATTGAGGTAGGGCGGATAGCACCGTCAGCTTCGGTGTTAGCAGGAATAGTCATAGCTTCGGGATGCATCAGGGCCGCAACATACGCCGGATTTTCATCTCGCAGGCGAATATAGGCAATGGCCGGATCAAGGATTTGATTATGCCCCCCCGAAACCGCATCTTGCACACAATGCAGGATAAATCCGTTAATCGCGGCCTCTGGGGGGTTATAATAGCCATCGGTATGCCAATTCATGGCCTTGCGAGAATAGGGGATAAAGCCGCGCTGGTTGGCTTTATCCGAAACGCTCAGCGCGACAACACCCTGATTGTCCGCTGAACGATGCCCCTCTGCCAAGCCCATGCCCAAAGAGTGCGCCATCGCCCCGAGGGATGCACGCAAAGCAGCTTTATCCTGCATATTCGACAATGTATAAAGCGCAATGTTGGTAGATTTGCAGCTGGAAATAATCGCCGCGCGTTCTGATTCTCGTAGCTTGTCTGGGTCATTTATCTGGATAAAAGCTGAATTCAGCGCAGCTTTTGCATCCTGCAAACGCATATCGCGCCATGCGATATAGCTGTCAGACTGGGTAAATGAGAATGGCGAGTCCGCAGTTATTTCCTCTAAATATTCCATCTTAACCCTGTTTTCCGGCAACAATCGTGGTCTTATGGTGTGAAATGTCCGCAAGAATATAGAATTCTGTTTAACATTTGACCACGTTTTACTTTACATTCGTAAATCATGATATATAAATTTAAGGTGACGCTTTGTAAATCATTACCATTTTTGCAAAGCATAAATATCTTAGCGATAAAAGAGCCGTGTATAATGGCCACGCCCCAATAGGAGAGATACAATGAAAGATGCAGAAACCGGAGACGACAAAATCAACGGCAAGCACGAAACACCCATGCTTGATGAACTTGAAGGTGGCCCCTGGCCCAGTTTTGTAACCGGCCTTAAGCGTTTACGCGATTCCGAGGGTAAGCAATACGCCCCGATGATGAACGATCTTTTGGGGCAGCTGGAACATTCCTATGAGGAACGGCTCGGTTTTTGGAAAGGTGGCACGCTGTCGGTTTTTGGCTATGGTGGCGGCATCATTCCGCGATTTTCCGAAGTTGCCAAAGATTATCCTGCGTCAAAAGAATTTCACACGTTGCGGATCATGCCCCCGGCTGGCAACCATTACACAACCGACCTTTTGCGCCAGTTATGTGATGTCTGGGAAGAACATGGCTCCGGCCTGATCGCCTTTCATGGGCAATCGGGGGATATTATGTTCCAGGGCTGCACATCCGAAAATGCACAAAAAGCGTTTGATGATTTCAATAAAATGGGCTTTGACCTTGGTGGGGCTGGCCCGGCTTTGCGCACGGCGATGTCATGTGTGGGCCATGCACGGTGTGAACAATCCTGTTTTGACGGGGTGCGGGCACATCGCGGCATTATCAATCGGCTGTTGGATGAAATGCACCGCCCCGCGATGCCTTATAAATTCAAATTCAAGTTTTCAGGCTGCGGGAATGACTGCGTAAACGCCATCCACCGCGCCGATTTCGCCGTGATCGGCACCTGGCGCGATGACATCAAGATTAATCAGGAAAAGGTTAAGGAACACGTTGCCAAGAAGGGGCGTAAATACACAATCGACACCGTCGTTTCCATGTGTCCGACCCGCGCGATCAGTCTGAATGATGATGATACGATGGAAATCGACAATAAATCCTGCGTGCGCTGCATGCATTGCATCAACGTTATGACCAAGGCACTTAGCCCGGGCGATGACCGCGGGGCCTCTATCATGATCGGGGGTAAACGGTCGTTGAAAGTCGGTGATTTGATGGGCACAATG
>CAYSAZ010000036.1:0-22251 GCA_964429065.1 uncultured Rhodobacterales bacterium | reverse complement strand
CTATGCTGGCTTTGGCGTCACCGTAAAACATCCGGGTGTTCTCCTTGAAAAACAGTGGGTTTTCGATGCCGGAATAGCCGGTGCCTTGCCCGCGTTTGGATACGAATACCTGTTTGGCTTTCCAGACCTCCAGCACCGGCATCCCAGCAATGGGGGAGTTGGGATCCTCTTGGGCGGCTGGATTTACGATATCATTAGAGCCAACCACGATCACAACGTCCGTGTTCGGGAAATCATCGTTGATCTCGTCCATTTCCAGCACGATATCATAGGGAACCTTGGCCTCTGCCAGCAGCACATTCATATGCCCCGGCAAGCGCCCGGCCACGGGGTGAATGCCAAACCGCACGGTTTTACCCATGGCGCGCAGACGTTTGGTCAGCTCTGATATGGGATGTTGGGCTTGCGCTACGGCCATGCCATAGCCAGGCACGATGATCACGCTATCAGCGTCATGCAAAGCCGCCGCAACACCGTCGGCGTCAATGGCGATCTGCTCTCCGTCAATTTCCATTGCCGGACCCGAGGGGCCACCAAAACCGCCCAAAATCACGGCCAGAAACTTGCGATTCATTGCCACGCACATGATGTAACTAAGGATTGCACCCGAGGACCCGACCAGCGCGCCGACCACGATCAGCAGGTCATTGCCCAGCATAAAGCCGGTCGCCGCTGCCGCCCAGCCAGAATAGGAATTCAGCATCGACACCACCACCGGCATATCCGCGCCCCCGATTGCCAACACCAGATGTGCGCCAATGGCGAATGCGATCAACGTCATCAGCAGCAAAACCCAGATGCCAGAGCCGTTAAGAAACATTAACATCAGGATCAGTGACAGCACGACACCGACAATGTTCATCAAATGGCGGGCGGGCAGGATCAGGGCTTTGCCGTCAATTTTACCCGCCAGTTTGCCATAAGCGATGATCGAGCCGGTAAAGGTAATTGCACCGATAAACACGCCGAGGAAAATCTCAATCTGGTGGATGGATTCTTCAGCGTGGCTTAGGCCAACGGGCGCATGAATATAGGAGTTTACCCCGATAAACACCGCAGCCAACCCCACAAAGGAGTGGAGCGCGGCCACCAGTTCCGGCATGCCGACCATCTCGACACGTTGCGCCACAATCATACCAATGGCTGAACCGATGACAATCATCGGCAACAGCAGCCAAATCGATTGGACGCCCGGGCCAAACACGGTGACAAACACCGCGATGCCCATGCCGATGATGCCAAACCATACGGCGCGCTTGGCTTTTTCCTGATTAGACAGGCCACCAAGGGCCAGAATGAACAAAACGGAAGCTGCAATATATCCAGCAGTTACTAGACCAATACTCATAATCAGCCTCCCTTAGCTTTTTTGGAACATGGCCAACATACGACGGGTGACCATAAAGCCCCCCACGATGTTGATCGATGCGATAAGAACAGAAATGGCCGCCAGCAGTCCGACAATAAACCCGCCACCGGCGCTGATTTGTAACAGTGCGCCAAGGATGATCACCCCGGAAATCGCGTTGGTGATTGCCATGAGGGGGGTGTGCAGCGCGTGGCTGACATTCCAGATAACCTGAAACCCGATGAACACGGCCAGTACGAAAACGATGAAATGCTGCATAAAACTGGCAGGGGCATAGGCCCCGATCAGCAACATCAGCAGCCCACCGATCACCAGCATGCCGGTCTGTTTGCGCCCTGCGGATTTCATTGCAACGATTTCCTCGGCGCGGATTTCCTCGGGGGTTTTTTCGGGCGCCTTTGGGGCTTGCGCGGCAATGGCCTGCACTTTGGGTGGGGGCGGTGGAAAAGTGATCTCGCCCGCCTTCGTCACCGTAGCCCCGCGGATCACATCATCTTCCATGTTATGCACCGGCACACCGTCGTTCGCAGGCGTCAGATCATCCATCATGTGGCGGATATTGGTCGCATAAAGGGTCGAGGATTGTGTGGCCATGCGGCTGGGCATATCCGTGTAGCCGATGATGGTAACGCCGTTCTTGGTCTCGATTTTTGCATCCGGCACGGTCAAATCGCAGTTTCCACCCTTTTCGGCAGCCAGATCGACAATCACCGAACCGGGTTTCATCGCCTTGACCATATCTTCCAGCCAAAGTTTTGGCGCATCACGCCCCGGGATCAGGGCCGTGGTGATAACGATATCGACCTCTGGCGCTTGGGCGCGGAACAGTTCCAGCTGTTTTTCGCGAAATTCCGGGCTGGAAACCGCCGCGTATCCACCGGTTTGCGCGCCGTCCTGATTATCGCTGAAATCCAGATACAGAAATTCGCCGCCCATGGATTCGATTTGTTCCGCCACTTCGGGGCGCACATCAAACGCCCGCACAATCGCGCCCATGCTTTGCGCCGCACCGATTGCCGCCAATCCTGCCACACCTGCGCCAACCACCAGAACCGTGGCCGGCGGCACCTTGCCGGCGGCGGTGATCTGACCGGTAAAGAAGCGCCCGAAATTATTGCTCGCCTCAATCACAGCGCGATACCCACCGATATTGGCCATGCTCGACAACGCGTCCATTTTTTGCGCCCGACTGATGCGCGGCACCATATCCATGGCCAGTGCGGTTACACCTTTGGCGCGCAAATTTTCCAATAATTCTTCGTTTTGCCCGGGCCAAATGAATGAAATCAGGGTTTGCCCTTTACGGAATCGCTTAATTTCCACCGCCTCGGGTGCCCGGACCTTGATGATGAAATCACAGGCTTTCCACAGCGCGGCTGCGGTTTTCACCACGCTTACCCCTGCATCTTTATAGTCCTTGTCTGAAAACCGTGCCGCAGCTCCGGCCCCGCTTTCAATCACGCATTCATAACCTAGTTTTTGCAACTGGAGCGCGCTTTGCGGGGTCATAGCTACACGTTTCTCGCCGTCGAATATCTCTTTTGGAGCGCCAATTTTCATATTACATTCCTCGATCCGGTTGGATAAACAGGGGTATACCCATATCTAGCGATAATTTTTGCCAAATTAAAAGTCCATATATTGAAAATATGCAAACAATCGCAAATCTGTGCCTGATATTGCCGCATGCAAATCAGGTATTTTGAAACCCATGGATCAGGGTTTTCAGGCCCAGCGCCGCACCAATAAAGATGGAGGCCAATACCACCGGCGCGCTGTAAGAAAGCACCGCAAAGGCCGTTAGCCCCTGCCCCAAAGAGCACCCAAGCGCCAGCACACCCCCGGTACCCATCAAAAACGCCCCGATAACCGAACGCCCTAATTCGCGTACATCATCACAGGATTCCCAGCGAAATCGTCCCTTGATTAATGTGCCTATATAAGAGCCGACAATGACCCCGAGCACAGAGCCAATGCCAAAGTCCATCGCACTGCCGGTCCAGGTCATAAGGTAGATCAGGGATTCACCAAGCGGCACAGTAAATACGTGGGCCTCTACGGCGATGACATCAAAACCGGTTGTCGATATAAAACTAGTTGCCCACCAGCCGGATACAATTGAAAGGCCAACGACAACCGACCAGATAATATGGGTTGATGAGGCACGAAAACGCGCTTCCCATAACGCCCAAATGGTAAATCCGGTAGCCACACCAAAAGCCACGATCATAGGGGGCAGGTTTAGCCAGGTGCCAAACAGATAAGCGAAGCTTTGCATTTCGCCCTTAGCAATCTCTGCTGGAAATATCCATTCCCGCAGAGCCGCAGTTGGCCCGCTAATGGCCATATAGGCCGCGATTCCCATGATGAGGAACGTGAAGAAACTGCGCAAATCGCCGCCAGCCATCCGCGTCAAAGCCCCGTACCCGCAGTTCCCGGCCAGTGCCATGCCCCAGCCAAACATTAATCCACCAAGAATGCTGGCCACCGGGTTCCATTTTACTGTAAAATATATCGAAGGGCTGATATCGAGCTGCCCCATGGCTTGCAGTGTGAACACCCCCGTGATCGCCACTGCAACCGCCAATGCCCACATACGTAAACGACGAAAATCATCGCCGTACAGGGCGTCCTCTATGGCACCAAGCGTACAAAACCGCCCGATTGCCCCGGCCAACCCCAGCCCGACCCCCCCGAGCAATCCCGCAAAGGCCGCCCACTGGTTATCGGACATAAAATCCATTTACGTATTGGGCGCTTGTTCGGAATCAACCCCACAAAACATGTTATATACTAGTTCAATCATCTGTGCGGCCTTTCTATCCCCAAGCGAGTAGTAAATTACTTTACCATCGCGCCGGGAATTGACCAGCCCCTCCAGACGCAGGCGCGCCAACTGCTGGCTGACCGCCGCCTGGCGTGAAGACAGCAGGTTTTCAAGCTCGGTCACCGATTTTTCCCCCGTAACCAGATGGCACAGGATCATCAAGCGCCCCTCATGGGCCAAGGCTTTCATGAAATCCGTCGCCGTTTTGGCGCTTTGAATAACCTCTTCAATCTCGTCGTCAGACATATCTGGCGTAATATGAGGAAGTGTCATCATCCTCTCCTATAATTTTTACTACGTGTCTGATGGTTTGACATCATTCAACGGTAGTTTTGCAAGCATCATTCCAAGTAACCCCCAAAAGAACCCCTCTCCCGGGTAGCCTTCCAGCCGATCGACCTCAATACCGTCAACCAACAGGATGAATGTAGGGGTGTAATGGGGTTTGCTGGATAACTCCACCCCCTCTGGCAACGGATCGTGAATATCATAGCGCAACAACGGCGCGATTTTGCCCTCGTCGGTGATCGCATATTCGGTTCCGATGTCATGGTTCCAGCGTTCGCACCACGGACAACCACTTTCCTCAACCATCATAAGACGCGTCTCGGCAAAAACAGGGCTTGCAAAAACGCTGAGTAAAAAGAAAACTATGGCAAACAGGCGGTGCATATAATCAGGTATTCCACGTTTAACACATATTAATATTACAATGTGAGTATGAAAAATTTTCGCCGTATTAGCAAGGAGAACAGATAATGCCCTTTGACATAAGCTATTGGGGTGCTGCGGGTGCCGGAATTTTATCGTTCTTCTCACCCTGCATCCTGCCGATTGTCCCGTTTTATCTGTGCTATATGGCGGGGGTTTCGATTCAAGAGCTGAACGAAGAGCAACAAATCTCAGCCCGGGCAAAGCGACGCCTGATCTGGTCATCGATATTTTTTGCCGCTGGTGTTGTTACGATTTTCGTACTGTTGGGGTTGATTGCGACATCCCTCGGCCAGGTTTTCCGCCAATATTATGATGAAATGTCATGGGTTGCGGCGGGCATATTGCTCCTCTTTGGGTTGCATTTTCTGGGGGTCTTGAAAATCCCGTTGCTCTACCGCGAAGCCCGGCTGGATTCTTCAAGCATCAAGCCCGCCAGCTATGCGGGATCCTACCTGATCGGACTGGCATTCGGATTTGGCTGGACCCCGTGTGTTGGCCCGGTGCTGGCGGCCATACTGTATATGGCAGGACAAACAGACAGCCTAATCCACGGTGCAGGGCTGTTATTTGTTTATGGCGTCGCCATGACTCTGCCCTTTGTTTTGGCGGCGATATTTTCCGGCCCCTTCCTGCGTCTTGTGCAACGCAATCGCAAATACATGGGGTATGTGGAGAAAGTGATGGGCGGGTTCCTGATCATATTTGCAATTCTGATCGTAACCGGAAAAATTCCTGTCGTCGCGCAATTCCTGCTGGATGCATTCCCTGCACTATTTACATACGGTTAACCTGTTGGTTGTATGCCGACGTATGCTGAAAAATTGTACAAATACATTCGGATAGTAGAATTTAATGTTGCACATTGCGCCAACTTCAGCATAACCTAAGGAACAATATAATAAATCAACAGTTGGTATTTTATGGGAGGAATTCACATGAAGCGCACAGCGTTTCTTATGATTGGGGCCACAGTAGCTTTCGCGACAATGGCCTCGGCAGGAACTATCACACCTGATAATGTAGCTTTCGATGATCATGGCTCTGTTGCCATGTCGCTGACTGGCGTTGCAGGGGATGCCGAAAACGGGCGCAAAGTATTTGCCAATCGCAAATTGGGTAATTGCCTTGCTTGCCACCAAAATGGTGAAATGACGGATCAATTTTTTCACGGCGAAGTTGGTCCATCTCTTGATGGTGTCAGCGAACGATGGACAGCTGAAGAGTTGCGTGGGATTGTTTCAAACGCAAAAAACACATTTGACGGTACGATCATGCCCGGCTTTTATAAAGTCAGCGGTTTTACACGGAATATGGAAAAGTTTGAAGGTAAGTCGATCCTGACCGCGCAAGAGGTTGAAGACGTGCTCGCATACCTGTTGACACTTCAATAATCGCCGTTACGGCATTGAATTAATTAGGAGATAACTATGGATTTTACGAGACGTGACGCTCTGATCCTCGGCGCAGGTGCAGCAACGGCCGCTCTTTTACCGGTTGGGGTTTTTGCGGCGGCTGGCGATGAGGACATCGCAGCATTCACAGGTGGCGCCGATGTTTCAGAGGGCGGTGTTGAACTAACAGCACCCGAAATCGCTGAAAATGGCAACACCGTACCCGTGGCCGTTTCGGCACCAGGTGCAACAGCGATAATGTTGCTTGCAATGGGCAATCCCAGCCCTCGTGTCGCAACCTTTACCTTTGGGCCACTTGCCGGCGCGCAAGCTGCATCAACCCGCATCAGGCTTGCCGGAACCCAAGAAGTTGTCGCCATTGCCAAACTGGCAGACGGCAGTTTCGCGCGTGCATCCAGCAACGTCAAAGTAACAATTGGCGGCTGCGGCGGCTAAGCAAATTTAGGAGAATTATAAAATGGCATCTGGTGTAAAACCCCGCGTTAAAGTTCCACGCACAGCCGCTGTTGGTGATGTTATCACCATCAAAACGCTGATCAGTCATAAAATGGAATCGGGCCAACGCAAAGACAAAGAGGGAAATGTGATCCCTCAATCGATTATCAACACATTCAGTTGCGACTTTAACGGTCAAAACGTGATGTCTGTTGACTTAAGCGGCGCTGTTTCGACAAACCCGTATTTCCAATTTGAGGCGACTGTTCCAGAAGCTGGTGATTTCACCTTCACCTGGAATGATGATGACGGCTCCGTTTATACAGAAACGAAATCCGTCAAAATCGGCTAAAACCGCAGCACATATAATGGGAGGTAAAAATGATTAATATAACATCAAAACATGCTGCTGTTCTGGCAACAGTTGCAGCTATGACCCTTAGTGCCGGTGCTGCATTCGCACAAGGGCTGGTCATCAATGGTGAGGTTACCCTGACCAATGAAGCACCCGCAGCCGCACATCTGGAAAATCTGGATACGGTATATTCCGGCTGGAATTTCCGGTCTGTCGAAACACAGGCGCTCCAGCTTGATGATTTCGATAATCCCGGTATGATTTTTGTGGATCAGGCCCTAGACCAATGGGAAGTTGTTGAAGGGGACGCTGATGAATCCTGCGCATCCTGTCACGAAGGCGGACCAGAAGAATTCGCAGGTTTGCGCACTGTTCTGCCACGCTGGAACGAGGATGCAAACGCCTTGTGGTCCATGGAAGATTACATCAACTTCTGTCGCACAGAACGCATGCAAGCCGATGCCTGGAAGTGGAGCAAGAGCAAAATGACCGCGATGACAGCCTTAATCGGCCTGCAATCGCGTGGCATGCCGGTAAACGTGGCCATTGATGGTCCGGTTGCAGACATGTGGGCCAAAGGCAAGGAAATCTATTATACCCGTGTCGGGCAATTGGATATGGCCTGCTCAAACTGTCATGAGGACAACTTCGACGTGATGATCCGCGCCGATCACCTGTCGCAGGGACAAACCAATGGTTTCCCGTCTTATCGTTTGAAAAACGCCAAGCTGAACTCGATTCACGCGCGTTTTAAAGGCTGCATGAAAAATATTCGTGCAACACCTTATAAAGAAGGATCAGACGAATTCCACGCGCTTGAACTTTATGTCGCATCGCGTGGCAACGGCCTGTCGGTCGAGGGCACGTCTGTACGCAACTAATACCTTTGGTCCCGGCGCAATCCGGGGCCACCCCCCCCCTTTCGTAAGTTTCATACTTCCCCATGGGGGCCAGCGTTGGCACGCTTTTGTCTAGGCGTGCTTACCTTTGCCCTAACTAAATCGGAGTCCTTCCCATGATTTCTCGTCGTGATTTTTTGCAAGCCACCGTTGCCGCATCGGCTATTGTTGGTGCATCTGGCGTTGGCAACTGGTCACGTCTTGCTGCACAGCAGGTATTGACCCAAGATCAACTGTTGGATTTTGACACAACCGGCAACGTGACGCTGATCCATATCACGGATATTCACGCCCAGCTGAAACCAACATATTTCCGCGAACCTGAGATCAATCTCGGGATCGGCGCTGTAAACGGCCTGCCGCCCCATGTAACCGGCAAGGATTTTCTGAACCTTTTTGACATGACCCCCGGCACCCCCGAGGCCTATGCCCTGACCTATGATGATTTCACAGCGCTGGCAAAAGGCTATGGCAAAATGGGCGGGCTGGACCGGGCCGCCACCGTGATCAATTCTATTCGTGCCGCGCGCCCGGATGCTTTGTTGCTGGACGGCGGCGATACCTGGCAGGGGTCTTATACGGCGCAAATGACGAACGGGCAGGACATGGTTAACGTCATGAACGCCCTAAAACCTGATGCCATGGTCAGCCACTGGGAATTTACGCTTGGCATTGATCGGGTGAACGAGATCGTTGAAAATGATCTGGACTTCCCGTTTTTGGGCGCCAATATCTTTGATACGGAATGGGATGAACGCGCCTATGAACCCTACAAAATGTTTGAACGTGGTGGTGTTAAAATCGCCGTGATCGGGCAGGCTTTCCCCTATATGCCCATCGCCAATCCGGGCTGGATGTTCCCGGGCTTAAGTTTTGGTGTACGCCAAGAAAACATGGCATCGCTGGTCGATGAGGTGCGCGGGCTTGGTGCCGAACTGGTGGTGCTGCTGTCGCATAACGGGTTTGATGTAGATCGCAAACTGGCCGCACAGGTTGACGGTATTGACGTAATCCTGACGGCGCACACCCATGATGCCTTGCCTGAACCGGTATTGGTTAACAAAACCATGCTGATTGCTTCTGGCTCCAACGGTAAGTTTGTCACACGTCTTGATCTGGATGTCCGCGACGGTGAAATTAGAGGCTTTAATCACAAATTGATCCCGATTTTTTCCGATGTTATTCAGGCCGACCCAATGGTTGCACAATTGATCGACGCACAACGCAAACCCTTTGAAGATCAGCTAAGCGAAGTGATCGGGAAAACCGACAGCCTGCTCTATCGGCGCGGGAATTTTAACGGCACATGGGATGATCTGATTTGTAACGCCCTGATTGATGAACGCGAAGCTGACATCGCCCTTAGCCCCGGTTTCCGCTGGGGGCCAAGCTTGTTGCCGGGCGACGATATCACCCGCGAAGATATTTTTAACGCCACCGGCATGAGCTATCCTGCGGCATACCGTTCTGAAATGACTGGCGAGCGTTTACATGTGATCATGGAAGACGTCGCCGACAACCTGTTCAATCCTGACCCATATTACCAACAAGGCGGCGATATGGTGCGCGTGGGGGGCATGGGCTATTCGATTGATGTGTCCAAAAAACAGGGCGATCGGATTACGGATATGACGGTTCTGAAAACCGGCGAAAAACTTGATCCTGCAAAAACCTATACCGTTGCCGGCTGGGCCTCAGTGAATGAAGACACCGAGGGACCGGCAATTTGGGATGTGCTGGAAAGCTATATCTCGCGCAAAGGCACGGTTTCTGTCGATCCAAATAAATCGGTGAAAGTCAGTGGCATTTAGATAATATTCATTTGTGCCCTGGTTTACTGTATAGCAGGGCACAAATGCTTGATACTTGATGGTGTAATATAATAAATTCATTAAATCGAATGCGATTTAGTACGTAAGGAATATCATATGACAGATTCACACGATCCTTCAGGCGATACTTCACGGCGACGTTTCCTGACCGGCAGCCTTGCCGCTGGTGGTGCATTAGCCGCCGCAACAGTTGCCAAAGCCGCAAGCAGCGACCCCGCCATCACCAATGTGCAACCCTGGGCAAATGAGCTGGGCGAAGGCGTCGACGCTGCTCCATACGGCAAACCTTCACGCTATGAATCCCACGTGATACGGCGCGATGTACCTTGGTTAACTGCCGATCCGATCTCGTCAATTAACTTTACGCCGCTCCATGATCTGGACGGTATTATCACCCCGAACGGTCTGGCGTTTGAGCGTCATCACGGCGGCGTTGCCCAGATTAACCCAAACAAATACCGCCTGATGATCAATGGTTTGGTCGACCAACCGCTGGTTTTCACACTGGCGGATCTGAAACGGTTCCCGCGCTACAATAAGGTTTTCTTTTTGGAATGCGCTGCCAATACCGGTATGGAATGGCGTGGATCACAACTGAACGGGGTGCAATTCACCCACGGCATGATCCACAACGTTATGTATACGGGCGTAATGCTACGCGATGTTCTGGCCGAAGCTGGCGTAAAAACCGCCGGGAAATGGCTGTTGGCCGAGGGGGCGGATGCCTCGGGTATGACCCGGTCGATCCCTATGGAAAAGGCGCTTGATGATTGCATGATCGCGTTTAAAATGAATGGTGAATCCCTGCGCCCTGAACAGGGGTATCCTGTGCGCCTTGTCGTCCCGGGTTGGGAGGGCAATATGTGGATCAAATGGTTGCGCCGCCTTGAAGTTGGCGACCAACCCTGGCACCACCGCGAAGAAACCTCGAAATACACCGACCTTCTGGCCAATGGTATCGCGCGCCGCTTTACCTGGCAGATGGATGCGAAATCCGTGATCACCAACCCCTCTCCGCAAGCGCCTATTTTGCATGGCAAAGGCCAAACGGTTCTGACCGGTGTTGCATGGTCTGGGCATGGCAAAATTTCCGGCGTTGATGTCACCATTGACGGTGGTGTCAGCTGGCACAAGGCCCGTATTGATGGCCCGAGCTTTGATCGCTCCATGCATCGGTTCTATTACGAATTTGACTGGGATGGAAAACCGCTGTTACTGCAATCGCGCGCCCATGACACGACCGGATATGTGCAACCGACCAAAGATCAGTTGCGCGCTATTCGCGGCACGAATTCGATCTATCACAACAATGGTATCCAGACCTGGTCCATCAATTCTAACGGGGAGGCCGAAAATGTTGAAATCTCTTAATTTTGCTCTGGCCTTCACATTACTGGCAGCGCCGGCAATTGCTGGAAACCTGGGGCTTGGGCGCGCAGCTACAGAAACTGAAATTTCGGCATGGGATATTGATGTGCGCCCCGATGGTCTGGGCCTGCCCGAAGGGTCTGGCACGGTGACTGAGGGCGAAGAAATATTCTCTGAACGCTGCGCTGTTTGCCATGGGGATTTCGGCGAAGCCGTTGGCCGCTGGCCGGTGCTTTCAGGCGGACAAGGGTCTCTTGTTGATGATCGCCCGGTTAAAACCATTGGTTCCTACTGGCCATATCTTTCAACGGTCTGGGATTACATCCACCGCGCCATGCCATTTGGCGATGCGCAATCCCTTGAAGACGACCAAGTCTATGCAATCGTTGCCTATTTAATGTATGTGAACGACATCGTAGACGACGAAGAATTTGAGCTTTCGCGCGATAATTTTTTGGATATCCCTCTGGAAAACGAGGGGAATTTCATGCCGGACAATCGCCCCGAAACGGAATATGCGATATTTACCGAGGCTTGTATGGAAGGCTGCAAAGACAACGCTGAAATCACCAAACACGCCGCCGTGGTTGATGTAACCCCTGAGGAAACCAAGGCAAATGAGCTGCGCCTGGCGATCACATCTGTGGTCACTGCCGCACAGCAAACTGATGCGCCAGCTGTTAGCGTGGTGGTGCCCAAAGCCCAAAGCGCTCCAATTGATACCGAACTGGCTGCAGCTGGCGAAAAGGTTTTCAAAAAATGCAAAGCCTGCCACCAGATCGGCGAGAGCGCCAAACATCGCACCGGCCCGATTTTGAACGATCTGTTTGGGCGCATAGCCGGCACCGTAGAGGGTTTCAAATTTTCCAGCGCCATGATTGGTGCCGGTGCTGAGGGTTTGGTGTGGGATGCAGAAACACTGGATGCGTTTTTGAGCAAACCCAAAGCCATGGTGCCGCGCACAAAAATGTCCTTTGCCGGATTGCGCAAAGACGCCGATCGCATGGCCTTGATCGAATATCTGCGCGCCGGGAAATAAATACGGCGAAACATCTAAAAGCCCTGCTTTTGCGGGGCTTTTAGATTATCCCAAGGCCTTTTGCGCCACCAACATCTGTATTGCCGAAATCGTATGCTGCACAGCCGTTTTGGCAAATGAGCGCAGTATCATAATTTCATAACCACCCGAAACCGGCGTTATTCCGGCCATCATATGGGCAAATTCGCTGCGGGCTGTTTGGCCAATTTTCAGCCCAGCAATATCCAGCGGCGTCAGACGTGCCATCACCGCATTGGCGTCATGCCCGATAACGGAAAACACCGCCCAGGCATCGCTTTGATCGCTGACAGCGGCGCTACCCTTTAAGGTTTTTTCCAGTGTTTCCACATTGCCACCCAGAATAAACCACTGCCCTTGCCCGCCCCAAAGCGCACGCATATCTTTATGAAACGCAACCCCGCCAACAGCCGGTAACGTTAGCTTTGTCGCTCTTTTCAACGCCGCACCAACCGCCATGCCCTGCCCTTTGAATGGCGCAACCGAAATGATCGTCGGTGTATGCGCCGCGATTTTGATGTGCCCCAAAGTAAAGGGCAAACCAGTACCATCACTGGCAGAACGCGCCTGAAGATTAATGTTACCCACGCAGTTTTCCCCCTTCTGGATCATGGAATTGCACCGGGATTATCTCGCAAAGCGTATCGACATCGCGCACCAGATCGACCGCGCGGATCTGCGCCCCCATTCGCGCATGCCCGCCTTTGACAAAAGCCATGGCAATCATGCCGCCAAGCGTTGGCGAATAACACGCAGAACTGACAAAACCCTGCACATTTTTGCGCGTCGCATCTGCCCCCACATCAATCATCAGCGACCCGCCCAGTAATTGCTGCACAACACCTATGGGGCGAATGCCAACCAAGTGTGCGCGCATCGGATCAATCAATCCATCCCGCTGGCTGGCAAACTTGCCAATAAAATCCTTTTTGCCCGACAGCATGCCAGCCATGCCAAGATCCGCCGCCGTCGTGCGCCCATCCATTTCTGCATGGGTCAAAAAACCCTTTTCAATGCGCAAGATATTAAGGGCCTCCATCCCGTAAAGCCCGCCATCCAATGCCGCTGCCCGCGCATCAAGTTCGCGCATCAAGGCATCGCCATAGCGCGCTGGCACAGCAATTTCATAGGCAAGCTCGCCAGAAAACGAGATGCGGAACAACCGGCCTTTTATATCGCCAAGCGCGATATCCATCCAGCCCATATAAGGAATGGCCGCATCCGAGATATTCTCGTTCAACAATTCAGCCAGCAATGCACGCGACTGTGGGCCCGCCACGGCAATTTGCGCCCATTGCTCGGTCACTGAAATAATCTGTACGTCCAGTTCCGGCCACAGACATTGGGCACAAAACTCCAGATGTGACAACACAACCCCGGCGGCCCCGGTGGTGGTTGTGATCACAAAATGATCCGCCGCCATCCGCGCAACCGTACCGTCATCCAGCACGAACCCGTCTTCGCGCAGCATCAAAGCATAGCGCACCCGGCCGACCTTAAGACTAGAGATCATATTTGTATAAATATGGTCCAGAAATACGGCGGCATCCCTCCCTTGTATATCAATTTTACCAAGGCTGGTGACATCACAAATGCCAACAGAATTGCGCACCATATTAACCTCGCGATCACAGGAATCGCGCCAATGGTGCTCGTCTTTTTGCGGATAATATGCCGGGCGATACCATTGCCCCGCCTCGATCATATATGCGGTTCGTTCCGCCGAAAAATCATGGGCCGGCATAAATCGTTCAGGCTGAAACCCTTTGCCCGTGCCCCCAGCCCCCAAGGCCCCCATATGTACCGGCGTATAGGGGGGGCGAAAAATCGTTGTGCCGACCTCGGGGATGCTTTGCCCCGTGAGTTCAGCCATAATCGCAAGCGCCCCCATGTTGGAAAGCTTGCCCTGATCCGTCGCCATACCCAGTGTGGTATAACGTTTCATATGTTCAACAGCGCGAAAATTCTCGGCATGTGCGGTTTTGATATCCTTCACCGTCACATCATTTTGAAAATCAAGCCAGGCCCGCCCCTTTGTATCGGGCACATGCCAGAACGGCGTGATTTCTATAGGGGCATCCTCGGCCACGGGCAGTTTCGGGCGCACCTGTTTCAGGCCAAGGTCTTTTAGCACCGTTTTTGCAGCTCGCATACCACCCGACAACGCCCCATGCGTAGAAAACACGCCATTTGCCGCCCCAACAGCAACCAAATTTGGAATTGCATTCGCTGGCGGCACAAACGCGGCAATCTGTGCATCCCATTGAGGGCGCCTGCCCATATGGCAGCTAAGATGCAGTGCCGGATTCCACCCCCCGGATATAGCCAGACAATCGGCATTTACCTGCTGAAGCGCGCCATCTCTTGTGCGCAAACTCAGACGTTCCAGCCCCATACGCCCAGCAGTGTTAACCACATGTGCGCCTGTATAAACGGGGCAATCCACATCCGGGCTGACATCAGCGCGCGTATCAATCAGTGCAATCACACTGACCCCTGCGGCCTGTAAATCCCGCACTGTGCGCCAGCCGTCATCGTTATTGGTAAACACCGCAATCCGGTGCCCGGGGGTGACACCAAAACGGGTAATATATGTGCGCACAGCACTGGCCAGCATAATGCCGGGGCGATCATTATTGGGAAAAGCGATGGGGCGTTCGTGCGCACCGCTGGCCAAAATCGTGCGTTTGGCAACAATACGCCAGAAAATTTGCGCAGGCGCACCATTTGGATTGGCAACATGGTCTGCCACACGTTCTAGCGCCCCATAGGTGCCGCCATCATACGCGCCGGTGACGGTCGTGCGTGCCATCACAGTGACGTTAGGCATGTCTTTCAGATCAGCCACAAGTTTAGCCGCCCAACTTTGGCCCGACTGCCCCTCGATTTCATAATCTTCACTATTGAGCCGCCCGCCCAGTATAAAATCCTCCTCGGCCAGAATAACCTTGGCGCCACCTTTCGCAGCCACCGATGCCGCCATCAAACCCGCCGGGCCCGCACCGATAACCAGCAGGTCACAATGGGCGTGGGCTTTTTGGTAAAGCGTCGGATCCGGCGCACCGGACAAACGCCCGAGTCCGGCGGCGCGGCGGATGATCGGTTCATAAAGTTTTTCCCAAAACGCCTTGGGCCACATGAAGGTTTTGTAATAAAACCCAGCCCCCAGAAACGGTGACAGCAGGTCGTTAACCGCCAGAAAATCCGTTTTCAGGCTGGGGAAACAATTCTGGCTTTGCGCGACCAGACCGGGATAAATCTCTTGGGTTGTGGCGCGCGTATTAGGCGTGCGTGCTGCATCAACGCCGATTTCCATCAGGGCATTTGGTTCCTCAGAGCCAGCGGTTAGCACGCCGCGCGGACGGTGATATTTGAAACTGCGCCCCATAAGACGCACATCCTGCGCCAGCAACGCTGAGGCGAGCGTATCCCCGGGGTGCGCGGTATATGCCTGCCCGTCAAAGGTGAAGGGCACCGAAATATCGCGGTCAATCAGCCCGCCATTTGCAAGGCGGTTCATGGGGTTGCCCCTGTTTTTTCACGTGCCAGCGTCACCGTCTGGATTTCATGGGTTAGCGTGTCTCGTATCACATGCAACCAGGCGCGACAGCCAAAAGCATGTTGCCACAGCTCTGCATTTGGTCCGGCGGGGTTCTCGCGAATATGAAGATATTCATGAAATTCTGCCACCCCTGCGCGCGGTCTAGCCAGCAGTTTTGCAGACCCGAGGTATTCAAATTCCCGACTGTCACGTGCGCCGCAATGTGGGCAAGGGATTCTCATAGTGTGTTCCTCATGTTCGGCTCAATGGGCGTTTGGGCGCGCGCCTGTGCCCTCTTCGTCCAGCAAATGGCCGGTTTCAAAACGGTTCAAGCGGAATTTCGTGGCGTGCTTTGACGTATTCCCGGTTGCCAAAAGATGTGCAAAACACCACCCCGAGGCCGGCGTTGCCTTAAAGCCGCCGTAACACCAGCCACCGTTCAAAAACAGGCCCTCAACCGGGGTTTTGTCAATGATCGGCGAACCATCCATGCTCATATCCATAATCCCGCCCCAACTGCGCAACATACGCGCCCGCCCGATCATCGGCATCAAGGCCATGCCTGCTTCTGCGACATGTTCAACCCGGGGCAGGTTTCCGCGCTGCGCATAGGAGTTATAAAAATCCAGATTGCCGCCAAACACCAAACCGCCCTTATCCGACTGGCTGATGTAAAAATGCCCCATGCCAAAAGAAATCACCCCGTCAAGCACCGGTTTCACGGCCTCGGTCACGAACGCCTGCAAGACATGGCTTTCAATTGGCAAGCGTAGCCCCGCCATCGCCGCCACCTGTGATGTACGCCCGGCCACCGCCATCCCGACCTTGGTCGCACCAATAAAGCCGCGTGAGGTTTCCACCCCTAACATTTTGTTATTTTTGATTTTAAATCCAGTTACCTCACAGTTTTGGATCAAATCAACACCGCGCATATCCGCCATGCGCGCATATCCCCAAGCCACCGCATCATGGCGTGCGGTACCACCACGCGGATGTAAAACGCCGCCGCGGATTGGAAAGCGCGGGGTGTCAAAATTCAAAAACGGCGCGTATTTGCGCACGCCCGCACGATCCAGCATGATCGCATCATCACCCTGAGCCCGCATCATATTACCGCGCCGCGCGTATGCATCAAACTGCACATCATTATGCGCCAGCATCAAGACCCCACGCTGGGACATCATCACATTATAATTCAACTCTTGTTCAAGGTTTTCCCAAAGTTTCAGCGAATGGGAATAGAACTCCGAATTGCCATCCAGAAAATAATTCGCCCGCACAATCGTAGTATTTCGCCCAACGTTCCCACCGCCAAGATACCCTTTTTCCAGCACTGCAATATTGCGAATACCGTGGTTTTTTGCCAGATAATACGCCGTGGCCAGCCCATGCCCACCGCCGCCAATAATGATCACGTCATAGGATTTCTTGGGGGATGGATCACGCCACACAGGTTTCCACGCCCGGTTTGCGTGCAGGCCATTTTTCAAGATTTGCAGG
Source organism: uncultured Rhodobacterales bacterium (assembly GCA_964429065.1). Taxonomy (GTDB): domain Bacteria; phylum Pseudomonadota; class Alphaproteobacteria; order Rhodobacterales; family Rhodobacteraceae; genus NORP23. The sequence goes on along the minus strand of CAYSAZ010000036.1, from coordinate 4,942 downwards.
GCAGAATAACGCACCGGTATGCTCCGTTTTATGAACTTTCAGCAAAGCGCGGATTTATGCCTTTGGCAAGGGTGAATCGCGATTCCTTTGGCGCCTTCACTTGCCAGTGCCGTTATGCTGAACTATAGAACGTGCAGGTTATTTTTCCTTCGGCTAGAGGTAGGCACATGCCCAAAATCAATGGTAACGAAATCCGTCCCGGAAATATTCTGGAACATAACGGAGGCCTGTGGATCGCCGTTAAAACCGGCCATGTAAAGCCCGGAAAAGGCGGCGCTTTTGCCCAAGTGGAGATGAAAAACCTGCGCAATGGTTCTAAATTGAACGAACGGTTCCGCGCTGCTGACAAGGTTGAAAAAGTCCGGCTTGAGCAAAAATCACAGCAATTCTTGTATGAAACCGACGGGATGCTGGTATTTATGGATCTTGAAACCTATGAACAGATCGAACTGCCGGCTGATATTTTGGGAGAACGGCGGCCCTTTTTGCAAGACGGCATGACCATCCAGATCGAATACTATGAGGACGAAGCCCTAAGCGCCGCCCTGCCCCAGCGTGTTACCTGCACGATTACGCAAACCGAACCTGCGGTTAAAGGCCAAACGGCGGCGAATAGTTTCAAGCCTGCCACACTCGATAATGGTGTGCGCGTTATGATCCCGCCTTTCGTTGGCGAGGGCGAAGCCATAATCGTTTCGACCGATACCATGGAATACGTTGAACGCGCCTGATTTTAACCTGGATATTACTGTATGACACAACCGAAAAAAGCCCTGATAACAGGTGTTACCGGTCAGGATGGCTCATATTTAGCCGAATTCTTGCTGGAAAAAGGTTATGAAGTACACGGCATTAAACGGCGTGCTTCTTCTTTTAACACGCAACGGGTTGACCACATTTATCAAGACCCCCATGCCAAAAAGCAAGGTTTCGTGCTGCATTATGGCGATCTGTCGGACAGCTCTAGCCTGACGCGGATTATTCAAGAAATTCAGCCTGACGAGATATATAATCTGGCGGCGCAATCCCATGTGGCTGTTAGTTTTGAAGCCCCGGAATATACTGCCGATGTTGATGCGCTGGGTACCCTGCGTATTCTCGAAGCCGTTCGCTTGCTTGGGCTGGAGAAAAAAACCCGGTTTTATCAAGCCTCGACTTCGGAACTTTACGGGCTGGTTCAGGAAACTCCGCAGACAGAAACCACGCCGTTTTACCCACGATCCCCATATGCTGTAGCAAAAATGTATGCCTATTGGATCACGGTCAATTACCGCGAAGCTTACGGCATGTACGCCTGTAACGGTATATTATTTAACCATGAATCCCCGCGCCGCGGTGAAACTTTCGTAACCCGCAAAATCACGCGCGGGCTGGCAAATATCGCGCAAGGGGCTGAAAAATGTCTCTATATGGGCAATCTTGATGCGCTGCGCGACTGGGGGCACGCCAAGGATTACGTGCGGATGCAATGGATGATGTTGCAACAGGATGCACCGGATGATTTTGTTATCGCAACCGGCGTGCAATACAGCGTGCGCGATTTTATCCGCTGGTCCGCAGCAGAGCTGGGTCTGGATTTGCGTTTTGAGGGCCGCGGCAAAGAAGAGATCGTCATTGTTGACGCGATCCGTGGCGATGATGCCCCGGCCTTGCAGGTGGGTGATGTGATTTTGCGCATTGACCCGCGATATTTTCGCCCAACCGAGGTTGAAACCCTGTTGGGCGATCCCTCCAAGGCCAAGGACAAGCTTGGTTGGGTGCCCGAAATTACGGTGCAAGAAATGTGCGCCGAAATGGTTACGCAGGATTTAAAGGCTGCAAAACAGCATGCTTTGCTAAAGGCTCATGGTTTCAACCCTGCTGTTTCGGTTGAAACATGAGTATTTTTATCGCCGGACATAACGGTATGGTAGGCCGCGCGTTGCGCCGCAAACTGGCAGAGGGGGGCGATACTATCATCACCCGCGCGCGCACTGAACTAAACCTGTTATCCCAAACCGAGGTGCAGGATTTTTTCCGCACGCAAGCGATCGATCAGGTCTATCTGGCGGCAGCAAAAGTCGGAGGCATTCAGGCCAACAACACCTATCCGGCAGAATTTCTTTACGAAAACCTGATGATTGAGGCCAATATCATTCATGCCGCCCATATGGCGGATATAACGCGGCTATTATTCCTTGGCTCCAGCTGTATTTACCCCAAAGATGCGCCGCAACCAATGCAGGAATCCGCTTTGTTGACCGGCACGCTTGAACCAACGAATGAACCCTATGCCATTGCAAAGATTGCCGGAATCAAGCTTTGTGAAAGCTATAACCGCCAATATGGGCGTGATTACCGTTCTGTTATGCCCACCAATCTTTATGGCAGCCATGATAATTTCCACCCTGAAAATTCCCATGTTATTCCTGCCCTTTTGCGTCGTTTTCACGCAGCTGTGCAAACAAATGCCGCAGAAATCGTAGTTTGGGGCAGTGGCAAACCGATGCGCGAGTTTTTGCATGTGGATGATATGGCTGCGGCCTGTGTGCACGTTATGAACCTGCCCGTCGCAACCTACCGTGCCCATACCAGCCCGATGCTATCCCATATTAATGTGGGCACCGGACAGGATTGCACCATCCGCGAACTTGCAGAAACAATCGCAACCGTTACCGGATTTTCGGGCAAGCTGGTCTTTGATGCCAGTAAACCAGACGGCACACCGCGTAAGTTGCTTGACACCAGCCGCCTGACAGCGCTGGGATGGCGGCCTGAAATCAACCTGTGTGACGGTTTGCAATCTGCTTATGATTGGTTTGTTGAAAACCAAGATACATTCCGGCAATAGCAATGCCCCACGCCCCGATTATTGCAATTCTACCTTACGGTTTGCGAAAATCACGCGATCTGGCGGCTATTCCTCTGACAGAACTGGCCGTTTTTGGAGCAGCAGAAAACATCACAACCCTTGGTGATTTGGGTCCCCAAGATCATCTTTTGCTAAACTGTTGCGGGCGCACATTATTTGGCCGTTATCCGGGATTGCGGTGCAAAATCTCGCTGTTGCTTGCTGAACCGCGCGGCGTGCAGGCGCGCTATTATCGCATTATCCCGCTTTTACACCGTCGCTTTTACGCCATCTTGACGCATGATTGTGACCTTATCCGTAAACTGCCCAACGCCTTGCGTCACAGCGCCGCACTTGCAACAATCACACCAGTAGATGATCCTGAAAAATCCGCGATAACGTCATTGATTGCCTCTAAACGCAACGATCTGACCGGGCACAGGCTGCGCCATGAAATCGCAAACTGGGCACGGGCGCATAATATTTTCTTAAATCTATATGGCCGCGCCTATAAAGGAATTGCCGATAAAACAGAGGCCCTTGCCCCTTATCATTTCTCTGTCGTCATCGAAAATTCCCGTGAGAATGGCTATTTCACTGAAAAACTGGTGGATTGTTTGTTAACAAAAACCGTGCCCATATATTGGGGCGCACCCGATATATCCCAGCATTTCAACACGGATGGCATGATCACCTGCACCTCGCCCGCGGATATTCAGAGCGCGATTTCAACCGTTACCAAACAAAAATACCAACAGATGTTGCCAGCTATTGTCGAAAATTTCACCCGCGCACAACTGTATTGCACCCCCGATAAACATGCCGCAGAAACCCTTGGCAAAAGTGCCTTCACATCCTGAAAGACCACCCCCGTGAATTCGCTTGGCCTGCCCATCAAAAGCTTCTATAGAACGGTTCTGCCCACGCAAAAAGGTTTCACTATGTCAAATACGTCTGCCAATCTTAACGTTATGATCAAAGCGGCACGGGTTGCGGCCCGCACGCTTTTGCGCGATTTCAAAGAGGTTGAAAACCTTCAGGTTTCCATGAAAGGTGCGGGGGATTTCGTATCCAAAGCTGATATGAAAGCCGAAGAAACCATTCGCGAAATCCTGACCGAAACCCGCCCGAATTACGGATTCCTAGGCGAAGAATCCCCCGAAGTTTTTGGCGAGGACCCAACGCGGCGCTGGATCGTTGACCCGCTGGATGGCACGACAAATTTCCTGCACGGCCTGCCCCATTGGGCGATTTCAATTGCCTTGGAACACAAAGGCCAGATCGTGTCTGCCGTCGTTTATGACCCCATCAAAGACGAAATGTTTACCGCCGAAAAAGGTGAAGGCGCCTGGATGAATGAACGGCGAATGCGGGTATCTGCACGTCGCGAGATGATCGAAACAGTATTTTCCACCGGCCTGCCGTTTGCCGGGCGCAAAGATCTGCCCGAAACCTTGCATGATCTCGCGCGCATCTTGCCCGGATGTGCCGGTGTGCGGCGGTTTGGGGCAGCCTCGCTTGATCTGGCCTATGTCGCCGCTGGACGATACGACGGATTTTGGGAACGCCAGTTAAAACCTTGGGATATTGCTGCAGGCATATTATTGGTACGCGAGGCCGGTGGTCTGATAGAATCCATTGAGGGCGAGGGAAACCCCATAACATCAGGCAATATCATGGCCAGCAACGAACCAATTTTTGACCGCTTTGCCAAACTTGTGCGCAATGACGGGTGAAATCCGGCAATTATAAACTGGGATTTTCAACGTCTCTAACTTCCAACGTAATTACAAATTAGGCCATTTTTTTTGCATTGATTATGAAGCCACTTCTGCTCAGCGTCTCAAACACCCAACACAACCGGGGATTTTGGTTTTTGATGCTCACCTCGCATTACATGCTGATGTTGCTGGCAATGGATCGGCTCCAGTGATTGGTGAAATGGTAATCAATATGCCGGATATTCCCGTCTATTACCTGAAACTTCACTAACTATATCAATCGCTTTACCCAAATTATGTGTAATAACGTTTGAAAGGGATTTATTTCATAAATTTCTTTTATTTATCTATACTTTTATTTATACATCTACTTTTATGGCACAATATTTAT
>CAYSAZ010000035.1:0-22307 GCA_964429065.1 uncultured Rhodobacterales bacterium | reverse complement strand
ACTTGGAGCACAAGCCGCATCTATCAAAGTTGCTTATGATGCCGATCCAGTTTCACTTGATCCACATGAACAGCTTTCAGGCGGCACATTGCAATTGTCGCATATGGTTTATGATCCGCTGGTTCGCTGGACAAAAGACCTGTCATTCGAGGCCCGCCTTGCCACAAGCTGGGAGCAAATCGATGACACAACAACCCGTTTCCATCTGCGCGAAGGCGTCAAGTTTCATTCCGGTAATGAACTGACATCAGCCGACGTTAAATGGACTTTTGATCGCCTGCAACGCAGCGATGACTTTAAAGGTATTTTCAATGCATTCACTGCGGTGGAAATCATTGATGACTATACGTTTGACCTGAAAACAGCCGAGGCTTACCCGTTGGTCCTGCACACAGTCACGTATATTTTCCCGATGGATTCCCAGTTTTATACCGGAACGGATGCAGACGGGAATGATAAAGGCGAGATTGTTAAACACGGAAATTCCTTTGCTTCGCGCACTATCTCGGGCACTGGACCGTTTGTTGTGACGTCACGTGAGCAAGGTGTGAAAGTTGAATTTGAGCGCTTTGCAGATTATTGGGATACGGCCTCGAAAGGCAACGTTGACCATATCACCCTAACGCCGATCAAAGAAGATCCAACACGTGTTGCTGCATTGCTGGCGGGTGACGTTGATTTCATCTCTCCGGTTCCGCCAACGGATCTGGCGCGTGTCGATGCGGATTCTGAAACCAATCTGATTTCTATGTCCGGAACCCGGATCATCACATTTCAGATGAATCAGGAACGCAACGAAGCCTTAAAAGATGCGCGCGTACGTCTAGCGATTGATTACGCCGTTAATAATGCCGCAATTGTTGAGCGCATTATGAAAGGTTTTGGAACGGTTGCAGGGCAAGCAAGCCCCGCAGGTTATCTTGGGCATGATCCAGCGCTGGCACCACGTTTCGATCTTGATAAAGCCAAAGCATTGATGGCCGAGGCTGGGTATGCCGATGGTTTTGATCTGACAATGATGGCACCAAATAACCGCTATGTGAACGATGAGAAAATCGCACAGGCTGTTGCTTCGATGTTGTCAAAAATCGGGATCACGGTTGATCTGAAAACCATGCCAAAAGCACAATACTGGCCTGCGTTTGATGAGCGTTCGGCTGACATGATGATGATCGGTTGGCATTCAGATACCGAGGATTCGGCAAACTTCCACCAGTTCTTGTCGCATTGCTTTGATGCAGATACGGGCAATGGTCAGTATAACTCGGGCAACTATTGTAATGCCGAGGCTGATGCGCTGATGACCAAAGCAAACGTTGAAGTAGACCCTGCCGTTCGTGCGGCTGATCTACAGAAACTTGAGGGTATCCTCTATGCCGAGGCAGCGTTCATTCCGCTACACTGGCAAAACCTGGCTTGGGGCCAACGCGAAGGTGTGCACGGTGAAGACATCGTAAATGCACTAAACTTCCCGTACTTTGGCGACCTTGTCATTGATGAATAAGTACAAATAGATGTGGCGGGCTTTGGTCCGCCACATTTTCCATACTTATTCAAAATCCTTTAGCCTGCCTTATGGTTAAGGATTCTTATTGCCATCCAACAAGGACACAGCGATGTTTGCCTACCTCGTTAAAAGGCTTTTCCAAGCCGCAGCTGTGATGTTTGTCATCTCGCTTATCAGTTTTGCAATTCAGGACAATCTGGGCGATCCGCTGCGCGAGCTTGTCGGCATGTCCGTATCCGAGGAAACCCGCGATAAGCTGCGCGAGGAACTGGGGTTAAATGACAGTTTTCTCGTGCAATATATGCGGTTCGCTGGCAAGGCGCTGCACGGTGATCTGGGAACGTCGTATTTCTTTAAAGAGCCGGCGCTCGATGTGATTTTGAAAAAACTGCCTGCCACACTGGAATTGGTTCTGGGCGCCAGCGTTATCATTATTGGTCTCTCGATCCCGCTTGGCGTTTATACCGCCATCCGACCCAATAGCATTTTAAGCAAAAGCATCATGGGGATCAGCATTATTGGCATTTCTATTCCGGTATTTCTGACGGCGATTTTGATGATATTCCTGTTCGCGGTTGATCTTCGCTGGCTGCCATCTTACGGGCGCGGGGACACGGTGCATCTTTTCGGTTCTTGGGCAACAAATTTCGCCAGCTGGGATGGATTGAAGCATATCATCATGCCTTCCATCGCGCTGGCCTCGATCATGTTGCCGTTGTTTATTCGCCTGATCCGCTCGGAAATGATGGAAACATTACAAAGCGAATACGTGCGATATGCTTGGGCCAAAGGTCTTAGCCCCTGGCGTATTTGGTTTATACATGCGTTGAAAAACACGTTACTGCCGGTGATTACGGTGGGCGGGGTGCAGATCGGCACGATGGTGGCTTATACGATTCTGACTGAAACCGTTTTCCAGTGGCCCGGCATGGGTTTTATGTTTCTTGAGGCCGTAAATCGTGTTGATACCCCGTTGATTGTCGCCTATCTGATCGTCGTTGGGTTCATTTTTGTGGTGACCAACACCATCGTTGATCTGATCTACGGACTTGTTAATCCAACTGTAAAACTCGCGAGGATGAGCGCATGAGCCGCTTTGTCGCACAAGCCCCGCAATCGCGTTGGGCGCGGATCAAGGGTTCGAATCTGGTTTATGATTTCATGCATAATCCCGTGGCGATCATAAGTTTTATCATATTTTCTACGATCGTCATCGCGACGATGTTCTCACCGCTTCTTGCCCCGTTTGATCCCTACGATCCGACCCAATATGACATTATGGATTCCGAGCTGCCACCATCCTGGGAACCTGCCGGGGATTCAAAATTTCTGTTAGGCACAGATGCGCAGGGCCGTGATCTTTGGAGCGCCATTCTTTATGGCACACGGGTTTCGATCTTGATCGGGATATGTGCCGTAGCATTGCAGGCGTTTCTGGGGATTTCTATCGGACTGATTGCAGGATATGTTGGTGGGCGCGTGGACAGTTTGCTGATGCGTCTGGCGGATATCCAACTATCATTCTCCACGTTGATGGTTGCGATTATATTCTTGGCAGTAACCCAGGCAATGTTTGGCACGGCCGCTTTTAACCGATATGCATTATACATGCTGATCGGCGTGATCGGTATTTCGGAATGGCCGCAATATGCCCGCACGGTGCGCGCGACTGTGTTGGCGGAAAAGAAAAAAGAATACGTAGACGCAGCCCGGGCGCTGGGCTTTGGCCCGCTGCGTATTATGTTGCGCCATATCCTGCCAAACTCGATCTCGCCGATTTTTGTTATCTCAACCGTGCAGGTCGCAAATGCAATTATCTCCGAGGCGTCCCTGTCGTTTCTTGGCCTCGGCATGCCGGTATCTCAGCCCTCGCTTGGCTCGTTGATTTCCAGCGGCTTTGACTATATTTTCTCGGGGAGTTGGTGGATTACCGCTATTCCCGGCATCGTTCTGGTGGTGCTGGTGCTGGTGATAAATCTGCTCGGGGATTGGTTGCGCGATGTCCTTAACCCCAAACTTTATAAAGGGTAAGCGATGTCTCTTTTATCTGTCCGTGATCTGGTTGTTAAGTTCGCAATGCGTAAACAAACAGTTACCGCCTTGAACCAGATTTCATTTGAACTGGCGCGCGGTGAACGTCTGGGGATCGTTGGGGAATCCGGTGCCGGAAAATCGATCACCGGGTTTTCCATTCTAAACCTCATTAGCCAACCAGGGTATATTGCCTCGGGTAATATTCTGTTTGAGGGTCAGGACATGGCCACCATGAGCGCGGCGGATTTACGCACCATTCGCGGCAACCGGGTTGCGATGATATTTCAAGATCCGATGGTGACGCTAAACCCGGTTTTGACCATTGGCCAGCAGATGGTCGAAACCTTGCAGGCACATCGCAAACTAAGCCGCAGGGATGCTGAAAAAATTGCGATTATCAAGTTGCGAGAGGTCTATATTCCCGCGCCTGAGGATCGTCTAAAACAGTACCCGCATGAACTGTCCGGTGGCATGCGCCAGCGGATTATCATCGCGATTGCCTTACTGCTTGACCCGCAGCTGATCATTGCGGATGAACCCACAACTGCGCTTGATGTGACCATTCAGGCCGACATCATGGAGCTGCTTTTGGACCTGTGCCAAAGCAATAAGGTCAGTCTGATTTTGATTACGCATGATTTGGGGGTTGTGTCACAAATGACCGAAAAAACCCTGGTAATGTATGCCGGTAAAATCATTGAAGCCGGGCCAACACGTGAGATCGTGAATGACCCGCAACATCCTTATACCCAAGGGCTGATCAAGGCTTTGCCACAACAAACCGCGCCGGGTGAACGCCTTAGCCAGATACCGGGAAATATGCCCCCGCTTTCAGATGTGCCCGATGGCTGCGCGTTTCATCCGCGTTGTGAATATGCCACGGACCTTTGTCGTAGCACTACCCCCGAAATTGAGGATTTGGGCCGCGTAAAAGTTGCCTGCCACGAGGTTCAGCGCCTGAACCAGCGCGCAACTTCCAAGGAGAGTTCGGCATGAAGGATGATGTGTTGGTTCCCAATCTGATCGAGATGAAAAACCTCGAAAAACGCTTTGCACTGGATGATGGGTTTCTGGAAACAGTGAAGATTCGCAAAGGCCGAATTGTGCGTGAAAAACGCGAGGTTCACGCTGTAAATAACGTTAATCTGACAATCCAAAAGGGCGAGGCCTTATGTGTTGTCGGGGAATCGGGGTGCGGGAAATCTACGCTTGCACGTCTGGTGGCGGGGCTTTTGACCCCCAGCAATGGCGAAATCCATTATGAAGGCACGCGGATTGATACGTTAAATGGCAGGAAAATGCTGCCATATCGTAAAAAAATGCAGATGATTTTCCAAAATCCCTATGCATCCCTGAACGCCCGTATGACAATCCGTCAGGCGCTGGAAGAACCCGTGCGGGTGCATAACCCGGGGATTTCGGGGGCAGAGGTGCGTGATAAGGTGGCCGAGGTTATGCGCTCGGTCGGGGTGGATCCAAGCTGGGCGAGCCGTTTTCCGCATGAATTTTCCGGTGGGCAACGTCAACGCATTGCTATCGCACGCGCGCTGACCGTGGACCCTGAGTTTATGATCGCGGATGAACCAATCTCGGCGCTGGATGTATCCATTCAAGCGCAAGTTTTAAACCTGATGCTTGAGGCCAAAGAACAACGCGGTCTGACCTATCTTTTTATCACCCACGATTTGTCGGTGGTGCAACATTTCGGCACGCGCGTTGCCGTGTTTTATCTGGGCACATTGTGCGAGTTGGCCGATACCGCTACCCTGTTTGCCAACCCCAAACACCCCTATACCAAAGCACTTTTAAGTGCGGTGCCGCAGTTAAAAGATGACCGTCCGCAACACATTCGCTTGAAAGGTGAAATCCCAACGCCTATAAACCTGCCAATCGGGTGCCCTTTTCAAAGCCGCTGCGCGCAGGCAAACGCACGCTGTTTGGCCGAGCAACCGGCCGCAATGCTGCAATCAGATGGCACACTTGTTGCCTGTCATGCTGTTGAAGAGGGCAGAGAATAGTTATCACTGCGATTGGATTACGGATATGGAAACACGCTGGTTGAAAGATTTCGAAGCACTTGCCGCACAGCGGAATTTTTCACGTGCTGCTGAGGAATGCAACGTTAGCCAACCAGCCTTTAGCCGTCGCATTCGCATGCTGGAATCCGAGGTAGGCGTGCGTTTGATCGATCGTCAAACCCTGCCACTATCCCTGACCCCGGCTGGCGAAGTGTTTCTGGCACAGGCTCAGAAAATCCGCCAAACCTATGATGAAACGTTGGAGCGGTGTCAGGCCGTAGATGCAGCAAGCGCCGATGTTATTCGCTTTGCCACGACTCAATCCTTGTATTTGACCCATTATGAAACCCATATAAAACCCCTTGTAAATCAAGGTGGGTTGGATATTGACCTTAATTCAACATCCTGGGCCGCCGATCAATTTGTAAGCGCCTTGCAACAACGATATTGCGATGTCATTTTGACTTATTGGCACCCGTCGATGGATTTCTTGGCCCCCCTTGAGGTCGCAAAATGTGATTATATCACCATCGCCTATGATCGTTTAGTGCCTGTGATGAAGAACACACCGCAGGCAGTTTCTCTAAGCGACAATCCCCGAAAACCTGTGCCGGTGCTTGGGTACGGCGTTGCCTCGGCGCTCGATTCTGCCGTTGGGTATATCATGCGCCAGCATATCAAGGCGCCGCCGGTGTTAGTGGTTAGCAGAAATGCGCAAGCGATCGGGGTTAAGGCGATGATCCAGCAGGATTTTGGCATGGGCTGGCTGCCCCATGAGATGTGCAAGCAGGCACTGGCCGACAAAACCTTGATCCCCGCAGGTGACGCCAGTTTTGAGACGGATTTGGAAATTCGTCTTTACAAGGATTCTGAGAATAGCAACGCGCAGCTGGATACTCTCTGGGCATGCATAAAAGCGGCGGTTAACACGGAACGAGGCGATAAGGTGGTTAAAATGCGCAACAGAAAAACCGCAAGCCGCCCGTAATTTTGGAAAATCTGATGGCAGAGTTTGATCAGATACCTGAGCAGGCACTGCGCTGGATCGGGATGGGCAAAAGGGTTGTTTTGGCAACCGTGCTCCAGACCTGGGGGTCAGCGCCGCGCCCTGTTGGTGCGCAAATGGCGATCAGCGACAGTATGGAAATTCAGGGTTCTATCTCGGGGGGGTGCGTTGAATCCGCGGTAATTGAAGAAGCAATGACCAGCTTGCAGGATGGCGTTTCGCGTATTTTGAAATACGGGGTTAGTGATGAAAATGCGTTTGATGTCGGGCTAAGCTGTGGTGGTGATATCCAGATATTGGTTGAACCTGTGGGCATGGGAAACGGACCCGATATCGCCTTGCTGGAACAACTTACTACCCTGCGCGCCACGCGACGGGTGGCGATATATCAGGTTGACACCACAAGTTGGGCGCGGCAGGTTTTAACGCCGGATACTACAATACTGGACATTTCCGCGCGCATTATTGCAGATAAATCCGGTTTTGAGGGAGATGTTTTCATTGGCATTCACACCCCGCCGTTGCGCATGATAATTGTCGGGGCAGGGCATATCGCCCAGCCTCTGACACAAATGGCAGCCCTCGCAGGGTATGATGTAACCCTGATAGACCCGCGCACAGCATTTGCTACATCTGCCCGGTTTCCCGGTGTGCAAATTGTTCAGGACTGGCCGGATGTGGCCCTGAAAGCGGCGCGCCTTGATGCCCGCTGTGCCGTTGTCACGCTGTCGCATGATCCTAAAATTGACGATCCGGCAATAATTGTGGCGCTTGAATCCGACGCATTTTACCTTGGATCTTTGGGGTCAAAACGCACCCATGCAAAACGGGTTTTGCGACTGGGTGAACGTAAGCTTGCGGCGCATGACATTGCCAAAATCCATGCGCCAGTTGGTGCGGATATCAACGCTAAATCCCCGTCCGAGATAGCAATTTCGATTATGGCAGAAATAACCGAACGTCTACGGCGCCCTGGAACGCGCCGATGATTGCAGTCATCTTGCTTGCAGCAGGCGCATCACGTCGGATGCAGGGGCGTGACAAATTGCTGGAAATCATTGATGGCGTGCCTTTGTTACACCGCACAGCCAGCGCAGCAGTGCAATCCAAAGCTAGCAAGGTCCACGTGATTTTGCCCCCCAATCATGATAACCGAAAAACTGCGTTACGGGGGGTGGATGTTAACATTGTCGAGGCGAAGGATTGGCAAGAGGGCATGGGGGCCTCCATTCGGGCAGGGGTGGCGGCGCTGTCACAGGACTGCATCGCGGTGATTATTACCTTGGCGGACATGCCCGAGATAACGCCACTTTATTTCAACCGGCTGATCGCTGGATATTTGCCGCACCAAGGGCGTGAAATTTGCCGGGCTGTTGCCCAGGATGGTACCCATGGGCATCCGGTTTTATTCGGGCGACGGTATTTTGAACGTCTTTCAAACCTGAAAGGGGATCAGGGCGCAAAGGAAATTTTGAAAACCGCGAGGGGGAAAATTAAGCTTATCCCGATGCCCGGGCAGGGGGCGATAGTTGATCTTGATACCCAGATTGCCTTGGATAATTGGCGAAAAACGCAATAGCGCTTATACTCCAGGAATAGTTTCCGCGCCAATTTCTGCAACAAGCCTATCACGATCAAGCACAGTAATTTCACGGTTTTCAATCAAAATAATCCCTGATTTACGTAGTTTCCCAAGTTCTTTATTCACCGTTTGACGCGAACATCGCACAACATCGGCGAGATACGACTGGGTTTCACTTATCCGGCTTGTCTGTTTTGAAAGGAAATGTAGATAGGCGCATAATCGTTGATGTACCGGGGCGACCTGATCAATCAGCTTGAGCGAATTATCCATAACCAAACGGTCATGAAATACGGACGTCAGATTTTGCACAAAAACCACGGATGAAAGATACGTAAACAGTAAGGGTTTTGGGCATAATAGCACAATCGTACCTTTTTTAACCTCACAAGTTGCCGAGCAATCACTCTCGGAAATTGCCTCAATCTCACCAAATGTGTTACCCGGTTTTATCTGGTTCAGAAAAACGCGATCACCCAGTTTTCCGGTGTAAAATACATCAACACTGCCATGGGCGAGTATGAAAAGTCCGGGCGACGGCCCTCCTTGTGGCAGGATATTTGTACGTTTTTGGCAAACCTGCACAGTACAGTGGTCCAGGAATTTCTTTTGAAAATCAAGCGGGAGGTTGCGCAAAATTGGTGCTTTTAGCAAATGTGGATACCGCGCACTATTTTTCATCCGCACACCTTTGGGTAAAACAGGCACGACAAGGAGTGGCACTTGGGGCATTCCAGCAGTCCTTAATCACAACCAACAACCTGTGGTATAGCACAATTAATGCATTAAAGGCTAACGTGAACAAAGATATAATATTGAACGGCATGCAGGATGGTGGGGCGACGCGGGGTGTTTTGATCATTTTTACTGTCGCATCCTACTTTTTACTAACCAAACAAGTGTCAAAGAATGTGAAGAACGGTTACCCGGTGTATATAGATTTAGCCGTCGAATCCGGGAAGGATAAGAATGACACACCAGTACCAAACTGAAGCTTCTTACCAATGTGCCCATGATAAAAGCGATATTTTTACACGCTGTATTATCTCTGAAACGCATTGTTATTAATAGAAATACTTATTACTGGCTTCAACATCTTCACATTCTTTGAACATATTCATAATAACATATTTATCGTATGACATTGTCGGATAGGCGACATTGCATCTGTTTGCTTTGACTGCAGGCTTTGTAAAAATTGTTTATTTCCAAGGGCTTGTGTTCTACATCACAATATTGTGTAATTTCTCCGACTGAAAATCAGGGTGAATGGCAGGTAATATTGAACGGGACCTTAGGGCAATTCTGTGTTGATAAACACATGCTTGGGTTTGAAAAATGTGATATAGTTTAGATGATCACTAATATTTTGAGAGGTTTCAAAGTGAAAATTAGCGCCGTATTTGCCCTGCTCACCTTTATTTTCCTGCCCATACAAACGTTCGCGCAGGAATCACCCATTCCGGCGCGGCGCAGTATTATGTCTGAGGGTATGGATTTTTATGGCGGGGATATCCGCGCGATTTTTGATACCGAACTACAGGCATGTGAAAGCGCTTGCATCGCAGATAACAGCTGCGTGGCGTTCACTTTTAACCAAAACAAGGGTGCGTGCTTTTTAAAAGATAGCCTAGATTCCATGCAACCGTTCAATGGGGCGCTATCGGCTGAAATCATTGACACCCCGCGCCGTATTTTACAAAACGGGGCCATTCAGGCTGGCCGTTTAGGGTTTTTGCCTGCCGGGTTTCTGAGCGATGCAACCTATCAAGCCGAACGTTTTGGTGAAGATTATCCGGTAAATCAACAAGACATAAAACGGCTGAATTCACAGGTCCGGGTGGCGCTGAAAACGCATGATTATAACACCGCCTATTGGGCGCGGGCAGCGGTTGTGAATATTACGGACCGCGCGGCCGACTGGCTGGACCTCGGGCAATTGGCCATCGTTTTCAAGACTGAAAACAAAAGTGATTTGTACTGGATTGCCACCAGCTCGGCGATAAATGCATTTTTGCGCAGCACATCGGCCAAAGTGCAGGCAGATGCCATGGTTTTACTGGCCCAAACCCTAGAGACCCGCGGGTATGGCGCTGAAATGATCCCGGCTTTGCAGCTTGCCCAGTCGATTGTGCCGTCAAACGATACCGAGGTGGCATTAGCGCGCGCGATGGACCTTTACGGGTTTCGCGTTGTCGAACATCAGCTTGATAACAATGCCGCCAGCCCGCGTATCTGTGTGGTTTTTTCCGATGACCTGCTGCAAAATGATATTGATTACGCCAAATATGTGCGCACGGATGTCGGGAACCTGCCGGTTGATGTCGTGGATCGCCAGCTATGCATTGATGGTTTCACCCATGGTCAAAGGGCACGTATAACGCTACGCGAAGGCTTGCCGGCTGCGAATGGCGAAAAGTTGCGCGCCTCGGTTGATCTGGAAATTTATGTGCGCGATCGCACCCCTTCCGTGCGCTTTGTTGGTCGCAGTTATGTACTGCCCAAAAGTGCAAATGCCACGATTCCGATAATCAGTGTTAACGCCACCGAGGTTGCGTTGCGCATACATCGCATCGGGGATCGCAACCTTTTGCGCAGTATTCAAGACAGCACATTCGGGCGGGCGCTTAATGGTTACACGGAAAGCTGGATCGCAGAACGTCTTGGCGAACTGGTCTGGGAAGGGTTCGGTGTGCTCGAAAGCACCTTGAACGAGGATATCACCACAGCCCTGCCGATTGGCGATGCGTTGCATGCGATGGAGCCGGGCGTTTATGCCATGACCGCGCGTATTGACGGGGTTGACGAGGATTACGATTCCGCCGCCACACAATGGTTTATCGTCACCGATCTTGGCATTGAAACCATGACCGGCAATGATGGATTACACGTATTTTTGCGCGGGCTTTCGGACGCTGAGGCATTGCAGGGTGTCACCTTGACATTGATTGACAGCAAAAACGATATACTTGGGGAAATTACGACAGATACGCAGGGATATGCGCATTTTACTGCTGGTCTGACCCGCGGCACCGGCAGTGCGGCGCCTGCTCTTTTGACGGCACGCACGGCAGATGGTGATTTTGCATTTCTTGATCTCAACAAAGCGGCATTTGATCTATCCGACCGCGGTGTTTCGGGCCGCATCTCGCCGCCACCCATTGACATATTTATGTCAACCGAACGGGGTGCCTACCGCCCCGGCGAGATGGTTTTCGCCACGCTTTTGACCCGGGATGCTAACGCCAAAGCCATTGCGAATCTGCCAATCACTGTGGTGGTTACGCGGCCTGACGGGGTCGAACATGTGCGCGATATCCTGCCCGATATGGGTGCAGGCGGGCGGATTTATACGTTGCAACTCGCGGCTAATGCCCAACGTGGCACATGGCGTTTGCGGGCATATGCTGATCCAAATGGCGCGGCATTGGCAGATCGGGCTTTTCTGGTTGAAGATTTCTTGCCCGAACGCATTGATTTTGATCTGGCCCTGCCGGGTGGAATGATTTCGCTTGGCAACGCCCCGGATCTGTCGATTGTCGCTAAATATCTTTACGGTGCGCCAGCAGAAGGTCTATCAATTGAAGCCGAGACATTTCTACGCGCAACCAATAGCTTACCGCAATATCCAGTCTATCAATTCGGGCTTTATGATGAACCGTTTGATCCGCAATATATGGGCCTGTCAGAAACACCGCTGACCGGCGCAGATGGTGCGGCAACTTTCCCCTTGCCTTTGGCCGACATCACCCCGGCGACCCGGTTGCTGGAAATGACGGCGACGGTGCGTCTGATTGATACATCCGGGCGCCCGGTTGAACGTAGTATTTCACGCAATATCGCGCCAGATGGGCTGCGGATCGGGATAAAACCATTGTTTGACGGGGTCGTGGATGAAGGCGGTTTGGCCAGATTTGAAGTGCTCGCCGTTGAAAACGGTATCCGTGCTGATCTCGAAAATACCACATGGGAATTGTCGCGCATAGAGCGGCACTATCAGTGGTATCAGCTGGATGGATATTGGAATTATGAGCCAATTACCCGCACCACCCGCATTGCAAATGGCGCAATTTCTCTGGGTACAGAGGGCTTGGCCCTGATTGAAACCCCGGTAGATTGGGGGCATTATACATTAACCCTTAGGGCGGCGGATACAGCCAGCAGTGTTTCGTTTTACGCAGGCTGGTACGCCGCAGATGCAGGCAGTGACACGCCCGATGTGCTGGAAGTCGGCCTTGATCGTGCGATCTATGCCATTGGTGACACCATGCAGCTGCGCCTGAATGCGCGCTATGCTGGCAAGGCGCTGGTGCGGGTGGTTAGTGATCGTCTGATTGATATGGTGGCTCTGGATGTGCCCGCCGGTGAGACGGTTATAGACCTGCCGGTAACCGTTGATTGGGGACCGGGGGCCTATGTTATGGCAACGTTGATCCAGCCGATGAACGAGGCCGAAAACCGCAATCCTACACGGGCCATTGGCATTGTGCATGCACCTGTGGAGCCTGCAGAAAAGCTGCTAAAGGCGTATTTTATTACCCCCGATACGGTTGATCCACGTGGCCCGCTTACGGCGCAATTGCAAGTTGATGGTGGTGCGGGGCAAATCTATGCAACCATTGCCGCCGTTGATCTGGGTATTTTGAACCTCACGGGGTTTGAAGCGCCAGAACCGGCGGCGCATTATTTTGGGCAACGCCAGCTTGGCATGGAGCTGCGGGATGTTTACGGCCAGCTTATTGACGGCATGCTGGGCGTGCAGGGTGCGGTGCGTTCCGGTGGGGATGCCGGTATGTCTCGGCGCAATGCGCCACCCCCGACCGAAGCGCTGGTTGCATATTTTTCCGGGCCGCTTGTAGCCGATGAAAACGGGATTATCACCGCAGATTTCGATTTACCCAGCTTTAACGGCACTGTGCGTCTTATGGCCATCGTCTGGAGCGCTGACAGTATCGGGCAGGCCAGCAAGGATATTCTGGTGCGCGATCCGGTTGTTATGACAGCCAATCATCCACGGTTTTTAGCCCCCGGCGATGAAAGTTGGCTGAATATTGATCTGGCCCATATCTTTGGCCCTGCCGGTGAAATGACCCTTGATATAAAGGCAAACGGTGCTGTTGCGCTTGGCAATGGTGACCTGCAGCAGCAGTTCGTGCTGAACGATGGTGCGCGCACGCAGTTTGCAATCCCGATTTCGGGGCTGCGCGCGGGTATGGGTGAGCTGTCTTTGACGCTGACAACACCGGATGGGAAACATCTGCGCAAGACGCAGACCATTTCGGTACGCGCCAATGACCCCGAAATTGCCCGCAGTTATCGCGTAAGCCTGCCACCGGGCGGTGCCTTGACGCTTGATGCTTCGGTTTTCTCCGAATTTGTGCCCGGCAGCGGGTCAGCGACATTGGCTGTGGGGCCGCTTGCGCGCCTTGATGTGCCGGGGTTATTGCAAGCACTTGACCGTTATCCTTATGGCTGCACCGAGCAAATTACCTCGCGTGCGATGCCGTTGATGTATCTTGAACAGGTCTCGCAGGCGATGGGCCTGCAAGATGGCAGCGATATGCGTGCGCGGATTGAACAGGCGATAACCGATGTGTTGGCCAATCAGTCCAGCAACGGTGGTTTTGGTCTGTGGCGGCCCGATTATGGAGATTTCTGGCTGGATGCTTATGTTTCGGATTTCCTTAGTCGCGCCAAAAGTTTGGGCTATGCTGTGCCGGACCGCGCGTTCCGTGCAGCCCTTGATAATCTACGCAACCAGTTGAATTATGCCGGAGATTTTGAGAATGCCGGCCAGGAAATTGCCTATGGGCTGATGGTTCTGGCACGGGAAAATATGGCCTCGGTTGGTGATTTGCGCTATTATGCTGATGAAAAAGCAGATGATTTTGCAACCCCCATGGCCTTGGCACAATTGGGCGCGGCTTTGGCCTATTATGGCGATCAGTTGCGCGCGGATGCGATGTTTGTGCGTGCCGGACAGATGATCACAGGGGCAGCAATCGATCACCAAAGCTGGCGGGGGGATTACGGTTCACACCTGCGCGATACCGCGGCGGTTATTTCGCTTGTGGTTGAGGCCAAAAGCACCGCGGTTGATGTGCAGGATCTGGCAGAAATCGTGGCCCGTGATCGGTCTGGCTATCGTTCTACGCAAGAACAGATGTGGTCATTACTGGCCGCCCACGCCTTGATCGAGGATTCGGCCAACGGGGCCATTACCGTTAATGGTATCGCCGCCGACGGGCCGGTGGTGCGCCGTATTGTTGCCGGTGATGACACCCGTGCCGAGGTGCGCAATATGGGGGAAAACGCCGTAGATACGATCCTTACAACCCTCGGGGTTCCGGATTATCCCGCACCGGCTGGCGGCGATGGATATCGTATTGAGCGCGCGTATTATACACTGGATGGCGCGCCGGTTTCCCCGGATGCGATCCATCAAAACGACCGCTTGGCCGTAGTGCTGACCATCACGCCAGAGCGCGATATCGAGGCGCGCCTGATGGTCAACGATCCTTTGCCTGCGGGCTTGGAAATCGACAACCCCAACCTGCTGCGCGCCGGGGCGATTACAGCACTTGATTGGCTGGCGGTGGATAATGTCGCAACCCATGCCGAGTTTCACGATGACCGTTTTCTGGCGGCGGTGGATTGGCGCGGGACGGCACCGTTTACGCTCGGGTATATTGTGCGCGCGGTTTCAGCTGGTACGTTTCATCAACCCGCGGCTTTGGTTGAAGACATGTACCGCCCGGCATACCGCGCGCGCACAGATACCGGCAGTCTGACGATCCGTTCGGCGCGCTAAGGTGTACAAACGGCTGATCAGGGCCGGGGCCGCAGCGGTGCTGTTTGGGGCCATGACCCTATTAACGGGCGAGGCATGGGTGCGCCGCACCAACATCCCGGTACTGGCGCTGGAAACCTCGGTTACGGTGCTGGATCGCAATGGGGATTTACTGCGCGCTTACGCCGTTGCTGATGGTCGTTGGCGACTGCCTGTGGGGCTAAAGGACGTTGATCCACGCTATATCGCGCAGCTTTTAGCGTTTGAGGATAAACGGTTTTACCGCCATCACGGCATCGATATACTGTCTATGGGGCGAGCGTTTATGCAAGGGGTGCGAAACGCCCGGGTGATTTCCGGGGCCTCAACACTGACCATGCAGGTTGCGCGGTTGCTGGAGCAAGGGGCGACGGGAAACCTGCGCGCCAAGCTGCGACAAATGCGGTTGGCACTGGCACTGGAGCGGCGGCTTAGCAAGGGCGAGATCCTGACGCTCTATCTGCATCTGGCACCATATGGTGGCAATATTGAGGGGGTTCGCGCAGCCAGTCTCACCTATTTTGGCAAAGAACCGCGTCGCCTGACCCCGGCCCAGTCCGCGTTGCTGGTGGCCTTGCCGCAATCCCCCGAAACCCGCCGCCCTGACCGGCATGCGGGTCCGGCCCGCGCAGCCCGCGATAGGGTATTGCAGCGCCTTGTCAAAGCCGGGGTATTACCGCTTGATGAGGCCAAAGCTGCCTTGCACGAAACCATCCCTGCGGCGCGCATTCCTTTTCCTATTTTGGCCCCGCATCTTGCTGATACTCTGCGCATTGACGCGCCGGATCAAAATATTTTCACCACAACCATCGATAAAACCTTGCAGCAGGCATTAGAAATCATGGTGCGTGAACATGCGATGGCGCTTGGCCCGACGCTCTCGGCGGCGGTGATCGTGGCTGATCATAAAAACGGGGAAATTCTGGCACGCATCGGGGCACCCGACATGTTTGACACAAGCCGGCGCGGGTTTGTCGATATGAGCAAGGCCATTCGTTCGCCTGGCTCTACGCTAAAACCATTGATCTATGGTTTGGCGTTTGAAAATGGTATTGCCCACCCTGAAACCTTGCTTGATGATCGCCCAACATCGTTTGGGGGCTATGCACCGCAGAATTTTGATAAACGGTTTCATGGTACACTCAGCGCGCGGCGGGCCTTGCAGATGTCACTGAATATTCCAGCCGTAGCGCTGCTGGATGCCGTTGGTCCGGCGCTGCTTTTGGCGCGGATGCGGCGTGGATTTGCCCAACCGGTTCTACCCCCGGGGCGTCTACCCGGCTTGGCAATCGGCTTGGGTGGTATTGGCGTTACACTTGAAGGTATGGTCTCAATATACGCCGCGATTGCGCGCGGTGGTGCGCCGATAAAACTACATGCTACCGGGCATTCCTCCACGCTGTTGCACCAAGCTGTATTGACTGAAAATGCCGCCTGGCAAGTTGGGGATATCTTGCTTGGCACACCGCCACCAACCCATGGGGCCGTCGGGCAAATCGCCTATAAAACCGGCACCTCATACGGGTATCGTGATGCCTGGGCGCTGGGATTTGATGCAGAACATGTGATTGGTGTGTGGATGGGGCGCGCCGATGCAACCCCGATGCCCGGTGCCTTGGGGGCTGATATTGCCGCCCCCATGCTGTTTGAGGCGTTCAGCCGCCTAAAACCTGCGCCCACCCCTTTGCCACCACCGCCAAAATCGGTGCTGACAGTTTCCAATATCGCGCTGCCTTTGCCACTGCAACATTTTCGCCACGGTGATCCGCTAGCCAATCCAAACCGCCCGGAAATCGTATTTCCCCCCGATGGCGCACGTCTTGATCTGGATTTCGCGCAGCAAAACGCCCCGTTTCTGGTGATCAAAATGCGTAACGGGCAACTACCTTTTACACTGCTAATAGACGGTCAACCCTTACCGTTGATCCCCTTCACACGAGAGGCCCTCTGGCAACCTTCAGGGCGCGGGTTCGTTTCCATATCGGTGATTGATGCATCTGGCGCTGCAGATAGCGCCCACATATTTTTGCAGTAAATGCACAAGATTTTGTTGCGACATTTCAAAGATATGGTCACGATTGTATTTGTGTGGTCGATTCTAAGGGGGTAGAGATGCATTCGCATAGCAGGGTTGTGGTGATCGGAGGCGGCGTTGTCGGCTGCTCGGTTTTGTTTCATCTGGCGCGCGCGGGCTGGAAAGATGTGATGCTGATTGAACGTTCCGAGCTGACCTCTGGGTCGTCCTGGCACGCGGCTGGCGGGTTTCATACCTTAAACGGCGATCCCAATGTTGCCAAACTACAGGCCTATACGGTTTCGCTTTATGATGAGCTGGAAAAGATTTCTGGACAGTCTTGCGGGTTGCATTTGACCGGTGGTGTCATGATGGCAGATTCCCCTGAACGCATGGATTTTTTGCGTCTCCTTCATGCCAAAGGGCGTTGCCTGGGTATGCAAACCGAACTGATCACACCTTCTGAGGCCAAAACGATGTTCCCCTTGATGGATGTGCGTAATTTCCTTGGCGCACTGTGGGACCCGGTTGAGGGGCACCTTGACCCCTCGGGTACCACGCACGCTTATGCCAAAGCGGCGCAAAAGCTGGGGGCAACGATTGAGCTGCGCAATCCGGTGCTTGAAATAACCCAAGACAGCGATGGTATGTGGAATGTAATTACCAAAAACGGTACGATAAAATGTGAGCATGTGGTTAATGCCGGTGGTCTTTGGGCCCGCGAAATTGGGCGTATGGTCGGGCTGGAGCTGCCGGTTTTAGCGATGGAACATATGTATCTGCTGACCGATGATTTACCCGAAGTGAAAGAATTCAATGACTCCACGGGCCGTGAATTAGCCGGGGTGATTGATTTCAAAGGCGAGATTTACACCCGTCAGGAACGTGGCGGTATTTTGCTTGGAACCTATGAAAAAGCATGTAAACCATGGTCGCCCCAAACCACTCCCTGGGATTTTGGGCATGAGCTGCTGGTGCCGGATCTTGATCGGATCGCCCCTTCACTTGAAGTGGGGTTTAAACATTTTCCCGCTCTTGAAAACGTCGGTATTAAACAGATTATAAATGGTCCCTTTACCTTTGCACCTGACGGCAACCCGCTGGTTGGGCCGGTGCAGGGGTTAACCAATTTCTGGTCTGCCTGTGCGGTTATGGCCGGGTTTTCCCAAGGCGGCGGTGTTGGGCTGGTGCTGGCAAACTGGATGGTTAACGGCGATCCCGGCTATGATGTGTTCGGCATGGATGTGGCGCGCTACGGTGAATGGGCGACATTGCGCTATACCAATGCCAAGGTGCGCGAAAATTATTCCCGCCGTTTTTCAATTTCTTTTCCCAATGAGGAATTACCTGCTGCGCGGCCACAACAAACAACGCCGCTCTATGATATAATGCTCAAAAATAACGCCGTGATGGGCGATAGCTGGGGTCTTGAAACGCCGCTGTGGTTCGCGCCAAAAGGCGATGAGGCCAAGGATATCGTATCGTTTCACCGCGCAAATGATTTTATCCATGTCGGGGCCGAGGTGCGCGGCGTGCGCAATTCTGTCGGTGTCTCTGAGATTGCAAATTTTGCCAAATATGAGATCACCGGACCTGGGGCAGAAAGCTGGCTGTCGCATCTGATGACCAATGTTATGCCCAAACCCGGGCGGCTGGTTTTAACCCCGATGCTGAATGAAAATGGCAAGCTGATCGGGGATTTCACCATTGCCAACCGGGGCGGGGACCGGTTTATGATCTGGGGCTCTTCTGCGGCGCAAATCTATCATATGCGCTGGTTTGAACAGCATTTGCCAAAGGATGGCACGGTGCAGATCAGACGAATTGGCATGCATCTGGTTGGTCTGACTATTGCCGGACCGAACGCGCGCAAATTGCTTGAAAAACTGTGCGATGTGGATGTTTCAAACGCGGCGTTGCGGTTTATGGATTACCGCGAAATGGCGGTGGCTGGTGCGCCTTGTCAGCTTAACCGCATCACTTATACGGGCGATCTTGGGTATGAAATCTGGATGGAACCAGCTTATGTGCGCAAAATCTATCTTGCCATCAAAGCGGCAGGGGCTGAATTTGATATCGTTGATTTTGGCATGCGGGCGTTACTGTCGATGCGCTTGGAAAAGAATTTCCCTACGTGGTTTGCTGAATTACGTCCAATTTACGGGCCATATGAGGGGGGTATGGAACGGTTTGTCAAACTTTCCAAAAACGATTTTATCGGGCGCGAAATGGCGGCAAGAGAACTGGAAAGCACAGATAAATTGCGCCGGGTCTCATTTATCGTGGACGCTGTGGATGCCGACGTTACCGGCGATGAGCCGATCTGGGCTAAGGTAGGCACAAAGGATTACGGCGCAATTGCGCCTGTGCATGCGTTTGGTGGGCAACGCTTTGATGCAAACGCAAAGCCCACGCCAAAACCCAACAGCCAACAGGATGGTGATTGGCGGGTTGTCGGCTGGGCAACATCGGGTGGCTATGGGCATTTTGTCAAAAAATCGCTGGCGCAGGCCTATCTGCCACAAGCACTTGCCACGCGCGATGAGGCGGGCCTGTTCGAGATCGAAATTTTGGGTATAAGGCGCGCAGCAAGAATTGCGACCACCCCACCATTTGATCCAAAAGGTGCAAAAATGCGCAGTTAAAATATACCTAACGCTCTTTGCCCTGGGCGAGATTTTCCAGCGTTTCATGTACCTTGTCGGGGCTGACAATTGTCCTGCGCACCAGTTCATCAAAGCGATCCGAAAACACCTGCACCTGATCTGGCGAGGTGACGGTCAGATATGCCTCGCCGACATAAACGGCGGCGCGTATTCTGCCGAAAACCGAGAAGGGCGCAGAGAAAGTTTCACTGCCGTCATAAAGATGCAATCGCAGGCTGGGATAGGTCGTTTTGCAGGTTTGGGCCATGATTAAAAGCTGTCTGTGGCATAATTCGATGTTGGCACCCCGCCAAAGGCCTGACTGTGCCGATAAATCCTGAAGGGTTTGTATGGGCATGGCGATTTCCACATCCATTTGGCCCAAAGAGGCGCCCTCTAATACGTTTTCAACGCCCCCGCCCCTTGGGTCGTAAATCGGGGTTTTCAAAGGTATTTCGGACAGGCCCATCAAATCGGGCAAGGTAGATGGCACATATCTGAGCTTATGCCCGCGCGCCTCTTTGCGCCAATGATCGAGCGGTGTCGTGCCATCCTCAAGGCGGGCCTGTTCAATGTGCAAACTGGCAGCGATTTCCTGCCGGCCTTCGGGGGCATTTTCAAGCCCCAACAACCAGTCAACGGAAACACCACAACTTGATGCGATGCGTCGCAAAGTTTCTGCGCGAGGTAAACGATCAGTTTTATTATCTAAAAACTGGCTAAGTGCGGATCGGTCAATGCCAGTTTGGCGCAAAAAATATGCCGTCGGTTCCGTGCTGGTCGCCAGCAAATGCGCGAGTCGTTCTGAGAAAATCTGTACGAGTTGACGTTTATCCATCTTGTGAAAATACAATAAATTTGTGAATTTACAAGATATCTGTGAATTTGTTGCATAAATAGTATATTAAACCTAAATTCACATTATTGCCGATCCGGTTTGCTGCGCAGATAATTTACTGAGTAATTTCGTATGAGAAAACATGCCCCAGCACCCAAAATCACGAGAAATCGAGTGGCCGACACTGGCCATTACCGCATATTGTTATGGCGGCTATATTCTTACCACAATTTATGCAAATACCCTTGGGTTATGGCTTTTTATCCCGGTTCTTGCCATTATTATTGCCCAACATTCGTCCTTGCAACACGAGGTTTTGCATGGTCATCCTTTTGCCAATCAACATTTAAATGATCTGCTGGTATTTCCCGCTATCGGTCTTTTTGTCCCCTATCAGCGGTTCCGGGATTTGCATCTGGCGCATCATTATGACCCAAATCTGACGGATCCATATGATGACCCTGAGTCTAATTTCCTTGACCCTGATATCTGGCCAAAATTGCCGAAAATCATACAGATAATCTATGGTAGCAATAACACGCTGTTTGGGCGCATGGCGCTTGGGCCCGCGATAAGCATCCTGCATATGCTCCGTGAGGATTTTTGCGAAATTTTAAGAGGGAAGCTGCAAATTATGCATGCATATATTTTGCATTTGGCTGGTGTAATATTGGTAATCTGGTGGTACTTGAGCTTTGCAACACAACCGTTATGGGCATATATTCTGGCGTCATACATCGGTATGTCACTATTGAAAATACGCACTTATCTGGAACATAGGGCCGGTAGATCGGCACCGAACCGCTCGGTTATTATTGAAAGCAATGGCCCGCTGGCGCTGTTGTTTTTAAACAATAATTTCCATGCAGTACACCATGCTAACCCCAAGCTGGCGTGGTATAGATTGCCTAAATATTATGCGGCTCGCAAAAAGGAATTCCTGCGGCGCAACGGGGGATATATGTATCGTTCTTACGGTGAAATATTCGCAAAATACCTATTCAAGGCAAAAGACCCTGTAGCCCATCCGCTCTGGCCGGTTATCAAGCGAGCGCCTGGTGAATGATGATACGCCTATCGCCGTGCTTCCAATGTATGATTGGGATGTGGTGCGGTCACAAACCGATCAGCTATGGCATAAAATCAGGGATAATCTAGCCGCAGAGGGTGTCGCCGCGCCGTGCCAGCTTGATCGTGAAAGTGATATTCCGATGGCTTGGAAATCGGGTAATCTGGTACTCGCACAGACCTGCGGCTTGCCGTATATCAGGGACTTACACAGCAAGGTGCAGTTGGTTGGAACGCCTGATTACGCAATACCCGGTTGCCCGGGCGGTTGGTATAACAGCGTGATAATCGTGCGCAAAAATGACGGGCGGAACACGCTGGAGGATTATAAAAACAGCCGGTTGGCGACAAATAGCTCTGAAAGCCAATCGGGATTTTTGGCGATGATGTACCACATCGCGAATTTGACAGATGGTGCGCGGTTTTTTGAAACCGTTTTGCTAAGCGGAGGGCATGCAGCCTCAATCGCAATGGTTGCGGATGGCGTTGCCGACATTGCAGCGATTGATCATGTTTCCTGGCGGTTGGCGCAAAAAACCAAAGTTACAACCGAGGGTTTGCAGGTTTTGGAATGCACAATTCCCACCCCTGGCTTGCCATATATTTGTGCGAAACATCAGGATCAAAAACTGATCAAAAAGGCCGTGCAGGCGGCGATTGAAGGACTGGCAAAAGACATAAAAAACGCCCTTGGAATACGTGGTTTCTGGGCGTCGAGCCCACAGGAATATAGGGTTATTGCAATACGCGCCAAATTGGCGGGCAA
>CAYSAZ010000034.1:0-22789 GCA_964429065.1 uncultured Rhodobacterales bacterium | reverse complement strand
TTTTGGATTGCCCGCAGGCACACCAGAAATAGGTTTTTCCGGCTTCAACCTCTGTTACATAAGGCCCTTTTTGTACAATAATCGGTGCATCTGTCATGTCGTTACTCCTGTTGTTGTCCCCTATCATCGCGCATCACGCTGATAGGGGCAACGAACAACCTTATGCGTTAAAACGCCAACGCTTTGGCTTGCTTGACTTGTGGCAGGTTCTCGATGGTTTCCAACGTTTGTGCATCAACCGGTGCATCCACGCCGAGCAACGCAATCGCCTCGCCGTCCTTGGCCGCACGGCCGAGCGCAAAAGTCGCGATATTCACCCCAAGCGCGCCCAAAGTTGTGCCCAATTCACCAATATACCCCGGAATATCGGCGTTGGTTGTGTATAGCATGAATTTCTGCGGCTCGGCCTCCATGTTGATGCCTTTGATCTGGATAAAACGGGGTTTACCATCCGAATAAATCGTGCCCGCGACCGAACGTGTTTGGCTTTCTGTCGTCACCGTCAGGCGCATATAAGACCCAAAGGCGCCCTGTTTATCGCGGCGTACCTCGGTAATTTTGATGCCGCGTTCGCGTGCCACGATGGGGGCGGAAACCATGTTCACACCGCCCTCGCCAACCAGCGGGATCATCAGGGATGCGGTCAAGGTCGAGACCAGCGGTTTGAGGTTCAAGTCCCCTACTTTGCCGACAAACTCGATTTCAATCTCTTTAATCGGGCTTTCCGTCACCTGCCCTGCAAACCCACCAAGCATTTCTGACAGATCGATCCAGGGCTGCAACACCGGGGCCTCTTCGGCCGTAACTGAGGGCGCATTAAGGGCGTTGGAAATCGCGCCGCGCATCAGGTAATCGGACATTTGTTCCGCCACTTGCAACGCCACATTCTCCTGCGCCTCCGATGTAGCGGCACCCAGATGCGGCGTGCACACGACGTTGGGCAGGCCAAACAGCACGTTTTTCTTGGCGGGTTCATCTGCGTAAACATCAAACGCCGCACCCGCTAGCTGACCGGATTTCAACGCCTCGGCCACTGCATTTTCATCAACCAGACCACCACGGGCGCAGTTGATCAGATACGCGCCTTTCTTGATTTTGGCGATACGATCCGCAGACAACAGATTGGCGGTTTTTTCGGTTTTGGGCAAATGCAACGTGATAAAATCGGCTTGTGCCAGCAGATCATCCAGATCATCGACCTTGGTCACGCCCAGCATTTTGGCGCGGTCGCTTGACAGGAACGGATCATAGGCGATGACCTTCATTTTCAGGCCTTGTGCGCGGCTTGCCACGACGGAACCGATGTTACCGGACCCAATCAGCCCCAACGTTTTGCCAGTAATTTCTGACCCCATGAATTTGGATTTTTCCCATTTACCGGCCTGCGTGCTGGCATCGGCCGCCGGAATTTGGCGCGCAACGGCAAACATCATCGCAATGGCATGTTCGGCGGTGGTGATTGAATTACCAAACGGCGTGTTCATCACCACGATCCCCTTGGCAGAGGCGGCGGCAATATCAACGTTATCCACCCCGATACCGGCGCGGCCAATGACCTTCAGGTTATCCGCTTTGGCGATCAATTCCGCTGTCGCCTTGGAAGCCGAACGGATGGCCAGACCGTCATACTGCCCGATAATCTCGGCCAGCTTTGCAGGGTCTTTGCCAAGGTCAGGCATGAAATCCACCTCAACCCCGTTGTCTTTGAAAATCTGCACGGCGGCAGTGGATAGTTTGTCGGATATAAGAACTTTGGGCATGTGAATGCTCCTTCGTATTTGAATTATAAATCAGCTTTGGCGGTGGCAAAGGCCCAATCGAGCCAAGGCGTCAGTGCTTGCACATCGGCTGTATCAACCGTTGCCCCGCACCATATCCGCAAGCCCGCAGGGGCATCGCGATAGCCGTTGATGTCATAGGCCGCCTTGTGGTTTTCCAGCAGTTTAACCATGGTTTTGGTAAACGCCTTTTGTGCGCTGTCATCCAACGCGCCCACAACCGGATCAACAATTTTCAGGCACACGGATGTGTTGGAACGCAATTCTGGATCCGCCACAAGGTTTTGCGCCCAGTCGCTGGTATCCACCCATGCTTGCAGCGCTGCAAAATTCGCATCCGCCCGCGCCATCGTGGTTTTCAAACCGCCGATTTTAACCATCCAGTCCAGCGCGTCATCCGCATCGGCCACGGCCAGCATTGACGGGGTGTTAATGGTGGCACCGGTGAAAATCCCTTCGATCAGCTTGCCGCCTTTGGTCAGGCGAAAGATTTTTGGCAAGGGGCGTGGCGGGGTGAAGTTTTCCAACCGCTCCACCGCGCGAGGGCTAAGGATCAACACACCATGCGCGCCTTCGCCACCCATCGCTTTTTGCCAGCTAAAACTGGTGACATCCAGCTTATCCCACGGCAATCCTTGGGCGAATGCGGCCGATGTTGCATCGCAAATCGTCAGCCCTGCACGGTCATCGGCGATCCAGTCACCATTTGGCACCCGTGCGCCAGACGTCGTGCCGTTCCATGTGAAAACCACGTCGGCATTTTTACGAACGGTGCTCAGATCAGGCAGTTGGCCATACTCGGCCTTTAGCACCTTCACATCATCCAGTTTTAACTGGTTCTTGATGTCGCCAGCCCAGCCAGCGCCAAAACTTTCCCAGACCAGCACATCCACAGGCCGCGCACCAAGCAGCGACCAAAGCGCCATTTCCACAGCGCCGGTATCAGACGCCGGCACAATGCCTACGCGGTACCCTTCGGGGATGTTCAGAATATCGGTCATCTTGTCGATGACACCCTTGATCTGCGCTTTAGGGCCAGCCGCACGGTGCGAGCGGCCAAGAAAAGCGCGATCCGCGACGGCCTGAAAAGACCAATCGGGGCGTTTGGGACAAGGACCGGATGAGAATTCGGGGCGCGCAGGGGTTACCTGCGGCGTTAACGGGAGGCGCATAGGATGGCTCCATCATCAAGGGCGAAATTTTTGAGCCTGCCATCGCTCGCCCTTATTCCGACGACCTGCCCACCGCCCTGTTACAAAATTTAGATACGCGCAGGCAAGTCCCAAAATATGCACAATTTACCGGATTTCCATATTCGGTGTTTCCCATAGGAAAGCCCGCGCCACGATTGGAAATTCGAGGCGCGGGGGATATTACAGCCCGGTAAAGGGGCGAATAGGTTGATAAGCAGCCATGTTCTGACAAGGCGAATTCAGCCCGATGTCCCGTGCCAGATGATCGCTAAGATAAAGCGGGAGGGTTGCGGCCGTGCGCCTGTCATCAAGCTTGGCAAGCGCCAAGGCCCCAGCAACCAACAGCCGTGAGAGGGCAGGAATGCGCGCGCGTGCAGATAAATCTGCGCTTTGCGCGACATGGCGGGGTAAAGTGATAATCATATCGCGCTCCTTAAGTTTGCATTGATACAATTTTTGAAATGTGCCATTATTGGCATAAACAGACCGATACAATCGGAATCATAAAGAATCTATAGGAACATTGTAATGGATACAATTTGGCACCCAGATCTGTTGCAAAAAGGTATCGCCAAGTATCGCGCATTGCTCGATGCGATCCGTAACGCTGTGAATTGCGGGCAGATTTCCCATGGTGAACGCTTGTTGCCAGTGCGTGAAATGGCTTGGCGTTTACAAGTAACACCCGGGACTGTCGCGCGCGCATATCAACTGGGCATTGATGAAAACCTGCTTGAGGCGCATGTGGGCCGAGGTACGTTTATCCGCGTACCAAAGCCTGAAAAGCCCCGTAAAAGCACTGTATTTGGCGAGACCCATGTGCCGCCTGATATCATCGATTTGCGCAACGCCGCCGTGCCGGATTTCGGGCAGGATGAAATTCTGGATGATCTTTTAAAACAAATAGAAATCGGCGGCAATCATTCCATGGTGCGCTATGCGGGGCATAACGAAATGCCTACGCGCATGGCTTTGCTTGAATGGATGCAGCTTGACCGGACCCGCGCCAAACCTGAGGATTTAATCCTGACTTACGGGTCACAAAATGCAACACTGGCAGCATTCATGGGGATCCTGCATGGCCCGACGCCGGTGATTGCCACTGATACTTTGGTCCTGCCCGGCACCCGGCGTGCGGCCGAACTGGTGCGGGCAAAAATCATCGGTGTTGAGGGCGATAGCGATGGCATGTTGCCCAAAGCATTAGCGGAAATCTGTCGCCGCGAACGCCCGCAAATTCTGCATGTTTCGGCCAATATTACAAACCCCACCACCATCCATATGTCTTTGACCCGCAAAGCAAAAATCGCCGAGATCGCCCGGCAGTACGATCTGCAAATCGTGGAAGATGACGGGCAGGCCAAGTTTTTTGCCACACCGCCACCAAGTTTTTTGGAACTTTGCCCTGAACGGGTATGGCATGTATCTTCGCTATCACGTTATCTGGCAGCGGGGTTGCGGATCGGATTTTTGCTGTGCCCCCCGGGCAAAGGTAGCGTTGGGCAAAATGTGATACAATCCATGTGTCATTCATTTTCACCGCTGATCACACAGCTTGCAACACATTTCATACAATCCGGGCAGGCAGGTATCATGTTAAAACAGATACGCACCTATCGCGCTGAACGCGTACATCTAGCTGTTAACCAATTGGGATGTTGGGAAATTCTCTGGAATGAAGCGGCCGATTACCTGTGGCTTGCCTTGCCAAACCCATGGCGAGCCTCCAATTTCTCGGCGGCTGCGGAAAAGGCCGGAATATTGGTTGCCCCTGCCGATATTTTTCTGCCCGATGACGGCGTTGCGCCCAATGCGGTTCGCCTGACGCTCGGGGGGAAATACACCGAAGAGGTGTTTCAACAGGCATTGGAACGCTTGGATAAACTGCTCGACAGCCCTCCACAGGAAATGCTCGCTTAAAGGCGTTTCGTGATAGGTTTCATGTTAAAAGATGATGTTTAATTCTCAGGAAATTCTGCCATAACGGCGTAAATAGTTTGGGGCGTATATGCGAAATTCAACCGTTATAAACTGGCTTTTACTCTTGGTTCTCGGGCTGCTTTGGGGGGCGTCCTTTTTAGGGGTGGAACTGGCGCTGAAAGGCTTTGGCCCTCTGACAATTGCGGCAATCAGGATTGCGATCGCCGCTGGTATTTTAACGGCGGTCAGTTTTGCCCTTGGCCATGGATTACCCCCGCACGATACCAAAGACGGGCGTAAAATATGGCGTCATAGTTTGGGTATGGCCTTGTTTAGCAACGTTATTCCGTTTTCTCTGTTGAGCTGGGCGCAGATACATGTGAGCTCTAGTTACGCAGGGATTACCATGGCTGTGGTGCCGCTTTTAGTACTGCCACTGTCACATTTCCTGATCCCCGGCCAACGCATGAGCTTACGCAAAACGATTGGCTTTGCCGTTGGCTTTGCCGGGGTTGTGGTACTGATCGGCCCGGCGCAAATTCTGGCCAGCCGTGGCGGCGACATCGAAAATATCGCCCGTATTGCATGCGTTTTGGCGAGCTGTTGTTACGCGATCGGCTCCATCATCACCCGCCTTGCCCCGACCGGCCCACAATTGGCGTTTGGTGCTGCGGCTTTATTGTTGGCATCCCTGGTTTTAACACCCATAGCGCTGTTGGTTGAAGGCATGCCAACCATGCCCGGCACCGCCGCGTTGCTGGGTGTTTTATACCTTGGCGTGTTCCCCACCGCGCTGGCAACTGTGTTGCTTGTGTATATCGTTAAAGCTGCAGGTCCGCCATTTCTTAGCCTCGTCAATTACCAAGTGCCGATCTGGGCGGTGGTCATTGGTATGGTGGTGCTGCACGAGGCCCTGCCCGGCCAATTCCTTAGCGCACTGGGTTTGATACTGGTCGGGCTGGCGATTAGTCAGGCGCGATTGCGCAAAACCGCCACGCCTTAAGCCCAGCCAACACACAAAAGAGGTTTTGCGTTTTTGGTATGGCGCGCAACCAGTTCACGTTGCTCTGCACCTGTAGGCATGAAATGCGGATTTTTCGGCAGATAATCGCTCTGCTTTAAATCCGGAAACAGGGTCAAAATTTCGCACCGCGCCGCAGTTTTTCATTCATAGTGCAGGCCCTGAGATTTCACGGCTAAGCGCCAATTTCAACGGCTTATATGTACCCCCCATGGTTTTCAACATCATGCCGGAAGTCAAATCCTCCACTGCGATCAGCCCATCCAGCGTTTCCACCCGTCAGGTTGCTATTTATGTTTTTTCCATCAGGCATGCGTTATCGTTATTCACGTATTACACTTAAACTAACGACTAAATATGCTAAAACCCTGCACAATCGGTAAAGTAACGCCGCTGGTTCTGTCAAGTGTTTGCCTCTTTAGGCCACGTCTGAAACCGCTGATACAATATCGCCAAGCACCGATTTCAGCAAAGTTTCGTCCTGACATTCCCCCATCACCCGTATCAGAGGTTCGGTGCCGGATTTGCGGATCAACAAGCGCCCTTGGCCGTTCAGGCGAGACTCCCCTTGCGCAATCGCGGCTTGCACCGAGGCCGCTTCTAACGGGGTTTTTCCGACCGCAAAGCGTACATTTTCTAATCGTTGGGGCACGGTCTCAAATACCTCTGCCAATTGGCTGGCAGGCTGGCCGGTATCAACCATTGCTGCCAGAAATTGCAGCCCTGAAATCAACCCGTCGCCAGTGGTCACATAATCACTTAGCACGATATGGCCCGATTGCTCGCCGCCCAGATTATAGCCCCCGGCCCGCATGGCTTCGACCACGTAACGATCCCCGACGTTTGTGCGCAGCAGCTGTAATCCTCGCGATTCCAAATGGCGCTCCAAGCCCAGGTTCGACATCACCGTGGCCACCAGCGTATTACCCGCAAGCCGCCCGGCATCAGCCCACCGGGTAGCAATCAATCCCATGATCTGGTCCCCGTCAGCCACCCGGCCCTTTTCATCAATAATCATCACCCGATCTGCATCGCCATCAAGACAAATCCCCAGATCCGCCCCTTCGGCCACGACCCGCGCCGCCGCGGCCTCGGTGTGGGTCGAGCCACAGTTGAGGTTAATATTATACCCGTCCGGCGAGATCCCCATCGCAATTACATCCGCCCCCAGTTCCCACAGAACTTCGGGCGCGGTTTTATAGGCAGCGCCGTTGGCGCAATCGACAACGATTTTCAGCCCGTCGAGCTTCATGCCACGTGGAATAGTCGTTTTGGCAAACTCCATATAGCGCGCCCGATCCCCGTCAATACGTCGCGCCCGCCCGATATTTTTGGGCTGCGCCAGCTTAAGCGGCGGTCCATCGAGCATTTCCTCAATCGCAATTTCAGCCGCATCGGACAGCTTATAGCCGTCGGGGCCAAAAAACTTGATACCATTGTCTGTAAAAGGGTTATGAGAGGCAGAAATCATCACCCCCAAATCCGCCCGCATCGAACGTGTTAGCAACCCCACAGCAGGGGTCGGCACCGGACCCAGCAGAAATACGTTCATCCCAACGGATGTAAACCCCGCCGTTAGCGCATTTTCCAACATATAGCCTGAACGCCGCGTATCCTTGCCGATCACAACCCGTGGGGCATCCATATTTTTGCGAAAATACCGCCCCGTCGCGATGCCAAGGCGCAGGGCAAATTCTGCGGTCATGGGATGGGTATTGGCCTGCCCGCGAATGCCGTCTGTGCCGAAATACTTACGTGTCATAGCTGCCCTCTAGATGTTCAAAGCCGACCAAAGCCGGATCGCCTGTTTTGTCTCTGTAATATCATGTACCCTTAACATCTGCACCCCCTGGTTCATCGCATATAATGCAATCGCCAGTGAGCCGGGTAGACGATCGGCAGGATTTGGCGCATTACCCAGCGCACCGATCAGGCTTTTGCGCGAGGCTCCCAGCAAAATCGGACAGCCAAGCGTATGGAAAAGCGATATCCCGCGCAACAGTGCCAGATTATGCGCCACAGTCTTTCCAAACCCGATACCGGGATCGATCATGATATTTCTCCGCGGAATTTCCGCCGCGATACAAACCTCGATCCGAGCCGCAAGGTAATCGTAAACATCAAGCAGCACATCACTATATTCCGGACTGTCCTGCATGGTCTTGGGATCACCGGCGGCATGCATAAGCACTACCGGCACGCGGTGCCGGGCCGCCAGATGCACGCTGTCAGGATCATAGCTAAGCGCCGTTACGTCATTCAGCATATTTGCACCGTTGGCGATAGCCGAACGGGCCACATCAGCCTTACGGGTATCGATCGAAATCGGCAACGTGATACCGGATGCGCGCAAAGTAGAGATGACCGGCGTGGTGCGGCGAGTTTCTATTTGTGCAGGGATAAAATCAGCATTGGGGCGGGTCGATTCACCGCCGACATCAAGAATATCTGCCCCCTCAGCAATCATCTTTTTTGCCCGCGTTATAGCATCCTGAAATTTGTAATTTTGCCCGCCATCTGAGAAACTATCCGGCGTTGTATTCAAAATTCCCATGATTTTTGGGACCTGAGAATCAAGACCACAAAGGGGTGCTTGGGGGGCTGTAAGGTTTTCCAGTATATCGGCGGGAATCTCTTGTACGCGCAGAAATTTCGAGGGCACATCACGTTGCAAACATTCAATATGTTCAAACCACAAAGGACCACCCTGCAAAGAGACCGCGCCGTGCGGACGCGCCTGCCCTGACTGTATAAGCGGGCGGAAATATGCTCCTGACATCTGGCTTTCCTTTCCCTCTTAACAGAGCATAAAACTGGTTAAAAATCCCTTAACCACTAAACTACTAAACCGGTTTAGTAGTTTAGTAAAATCATTAATTACCTTAACAATATCAATCATATAACATGGTTAATAATTATTAATTCTGCGGAATTTCCAACATATCTTCAGCCACATTAAAAACCGTCATCTCTGCGTCAGGCAAGCCTGACGCACTGCCAACCAGAATCAAGGATGACGCCGAAAATTGTGCGGCAAACCACAGGGCCAAAGCCTCAGGGCTGTCTGCATCCGCCTGTGGCGGCTCAACCGCATCCAGCACAATTTTTGAGGGTGCCCAAACCGACAATTGCCCTTGTTTCATTGCCCACTCCAGCTCTGTACGACTATCAACAACCACGCAACGTTTATCCAAACCCGCCAGCACCCAGGCGTTTTGCTCAATCGAGAGCAACCCGATACGACGGCTTGCCAACGGATGGCGTGCCTGCGGGGCAAGCATGGGCGTTTTTCCCAGACATATAATCGCCGGATCACCGTGATTTTCAATGACATCTAGCCAGCGCTGCAAATTTTTACCCTGCAAAACCGCGTTGGATAAAAAGACCACTAACGGGTGCGGAATTTGCTGTTCCAAGCCCCCTTCAACCGTATGCAGCGCAGTCAAATCACCCTTTTGCATCCGCACGATCTCAATCCCTAACGTGCCGGGAATACGGTCGAGTTTTTCGATACGCACAAAGGCTCGAATGACCCGGTGATCTTCCAGACAACGCTCGGCAATACGTTCAGCCAGTGTCTCCAAAAGGTTAATGCGCTCGGTTGATAATTGCAGCTCAATCGCCTCGATAATGCTGTCATATGAGATGACCTTATCCACATCATCGCTTTGTCCGGCTGTAGTATGCGCGATCTCAAGCACCACATTAAACTGAATACGTTGCTTAACCCCGCGTTCCGCCTGAAAAGCACCTATTTCAACCTCGCGCAGGTAATCACGCACCGAAATCCGGTCATGTAATACCGCCCCCCCCGTGGCCGCCGCCCGCACATCGGGCATTGCAAAGGCAATCGCTGTTTCATCCATTATGCAATCCTTCTTGCCTAAATTATGACATGATCAGGGGGTATTAATACTTTTCCAAGCAGGATCAGGCAAGGTCAACCAGCGGCACAATACCGCTTATGTACGACTATTTTTGCAATGTCGATTTGAAGTGGGCTGCCCGCGCCTGATATTGCTGTTTGTAATGAAACGTGAAATGCTTGCGCAAATTGTTTTGGAGAATACACCATGCGGCCCCTACTTGGTCTTGTTTTGTTAATGATTATTACCATTACCGCAACATCCGTATCTGCGGGCTGTGCCGGCTCTTTACCCGCCAACCACCGAAAAGCCGTTGGATCAAATAGGGTCGATTATGCCACATTCAGTGCAACCGTCAGGTATTATGTGAATGTTGAGAGGTGTCGGCGCAGCTTATCACCATTACTCGCAGACCCAAATCTGCTGAAAGCCGCCATCGCCCATAGCCAGTTCATGGCCAAAGCCAATAATATGACCCACACGTCATCTGTACGCGGGCAGCGAACCTTGCGGGATCGCATGCACACATTCAGCGTAAATCAGCGTGTTGCTGCGGAAAATATCGCACAAAACTTTGTTTATTCGCTTGTAGGCCGCAGTATTTCTATATCTATGCGGGGACCATGCCAATTTACCTATGCGGATACCGGGCAACCGGTGCCGCAACACAGCTATGCCTCTCTGGCCCAGCATCAGGTCGCCAATTGGATGGCCTCCTCAAAGCACCACGCCAATCTTATGAATCGCCGCTTTACCCGGATGGAGACCGCCTATGGCTTTGCGCCTGATCAGGCGACTTGCGGGCGGGTCTATCTAGCGCAGGACTTCGCCGGCTAGTTTGATGTCAACTTTTGCCGTTTGCGATAAAATGAATGATTGCCAATCTCTGCGGTCTTCAGAAATGTCCGTGCCCAAACCGGATTAACCGAATTTGCATGGTAATGCGTCGCCCCCCCGGTGAGCACACGGGCTGATCCGTCCAGCATCATTTTGGCCAGCTTGCCCGCCCGCGCGAATGCTTTTGCTTCGGCAAAATGTTCGGCCCGCCCGTCGCAGTTATAAGAAAACTGACAGGCATTTCGCCGACCTGCCCCTTGGCTCACGACACCGCAAACTGAATTGGGGTAAGCGCGCGAATCTACCCGGTTCAAAATCACCTCGCCCACCGCGAATTGCCCGGCCAATGTCTCACTGCGCGCCTCAAAGTAGAGCGCCTCCGTCAAGCATTTCCACTGTTGCCCGCCCGAGGCTATGGGCATAGAATCAAGTACCGCTTTGCTGAATTCCGCCCCCGAAAGCGGGCCAAAGCCCGCCTGCCCCACATAGGCCATTGTGGTCGCCTGCACATCCTCACGCGCACTTAAACTTATGCCAAAAACCGAAAGAGGTTTTTCTGTATTTTCCGACGTTGCCGGGCGCATCACACCAAGGCCACTAAACTCGGCCAATTGATCAACCCCAAGAGCAGCAAGTGCCGAGCGCTCCTGCGTCATCATCGACATGATCTGATCAAGCACCTGTTGGCTTGGATCGGTGGAAAACTCCGCCGCAGGCAGTTCCGCATTGGCGACACCAAAAGCATAAAGAACCCCGGCAGTTGCCGACATAAGCCCAAGGGCGACCCGGTGAAACGAATATGTGATGCTGGTGTTAAACATTTTCAACATCAAACCCTAATATATGAAGCAAACATGTCGCGTAACCCTACTAGCACAAAATATAGTGATCAAGCGGCAGAACCTAATCAAAAATGGGGCTGTGTCCACCACTTTCAAACTTATGTCTGCGCAATGCAAAACATTACCGCGTTTCGGACATTAGGATTGTACAAAAAGTGATTGTTAATTAAGGATAAATAAACATTGGTATCATTCTTTGCTATTTTGCGGAATTTTTAGATTATCCCGAGCAATTTGGCGAAGATATGCAGATGAGCCTTTAAAAACGAATCTTATCCTGCTTTGACAAAATACTGGCTTGTGCTGCCGCCAGACGGGCAATAGGTACACGAAACGGCGAGCAGGATACGTAGTCAAAACCTGCAAATTTGCAAAACCGTACCGATGCCGGATCGCCCCCGTGTTCCCCGCAAAGCCCAAGCGTCAGACTGTCATTTTGCGCACGCCCCCGTTTGGCCGCCATCAACAACAGCTCGCCGACGCCTTCCAGATCAAGGGTGTGGAACGGATCCTCGTCGTAAACCCCAAGGTTGATATAATCGCGCATGAACCGCCCCGCATCATCGCGCGACAAACCATAGGTCATTTGCGTTAAGTCATTGGTGCCAAAGCTTAAAAATGCCGAACTTTTGGCTAAATCCCCGGCCCGTAATGCGGCGCGTGGTGTTTCCACCATCACCCCCAGTTTAAAATCCAGATCCACCTGTTTTTCAGCCCGCACTTTAATGGCAATACGGTCCACACGTTCCTTGACCAGCTCCACCTCACGGTTTGCCGATACCAGCGGGATCATGATTTCGGGCACAATCGGCGCATCGGCATTGCGATTAACCTCGGCTGCGGCTTCAAATATCGCCCGGGCCTGCATTTCATAAATTTCCGGCATCGTCACCCCAAGGCGCACACCGCGTTTACCCAGCATCGGGTTGAATTCTTTCAGCTCAGCGGCCCGGGCAATAACCTGCGCAAGCGGGATATTCATAGCCTTTGCCAGCGCCTGCATCTCGTCGCGATCATGGGGTAAAAACTCATGCAGAGGTGGGTCAAGCAATCGGATAGTGACCGGCAATCCTCGCATAATTTCAAATAATTCCATAAAATCACTGCGCTGCATTGGCAAAAGACGCTCAAGTGTCGCGCGACGTTCCGCTTCTGTGTCGGCCAAAATCATTTCCCGCATCACCGTGATACGGTCGGCCTCAAAAAACATATGCTCTGTGCGACATAAACCAATGCCATCCACCTTGAAATCCCGCGCCACCCGTGCATCCATCGGCGTATCCGCATTGGCCCGCACCCCGATGGTGCGCGCTGCATCGGCCCAATCCATCAAGGTTAAAAATGCGCTGCCCAGCTCTGGCTGGATCATTTTCGGGGCGCCAATAACCGCCTGCCCACGCGTGCCATCAATGGTGATGATATCGCCGGCCTGAAATTCCTGCCCTTTTTCGTTGCGGATCACTAAATTTTGCAAATCTAGCCGTAAATCCGCCGCCCCAACCACGCATGGCAGGCCCAGACCCCGAGCAATCACGGCTGCGTGGCTGGTCATACCGCCGCGCATGGTCAGCACACCAGCGGCGGCGTGCATGCCGCGAATATCCTCGGGCGAGGTTTCAACCCGCACTAAAATACAAGGCTCCTCGCGGGCTTCAGAGGCCATTGCAGCCTCAGAGGTAAATACAATCTTGCCAGTGGCCGCCCCCGGACTGGCAGGCAGACCGGTGCCAAAAATCTGCCGTTCCACATGCGGGTCAATTTGTGAGTGCAGATGCGCCACCAAATTACCCGGATCAATGCGCAACAAGGCCTGATTGCGGCTGATCGCACCACGATTGGCAAGGTCCACCGCAATGCGCACAGCCGCCCTCGCGGTCCGTTTGGCCGCAATGGCATCCAGCAGATAAATCTCCCCGTCAACGCGGGTGAATTCAAACTGAAACGCATCCCCCATGCCCTCGGCCGCCCTGTCCGACATTTCTGTAAGTGCCTTGAGGGTCTCGGGGCAAAGATCACCAAGAGGTTGGCTCGAATAGGTGCCGGCAATGCTGGCCTGCCCGGTTTCTTCATCAACCATTTGCACAATACCAACGCCACTGTGCGGGCTGAAATCCAGCGCCATATCTTGCACGATCAACGCCAAGCCCGCGTCATCCGGCGCCCCTTTGGCCATGCGCAGAATACTGGCGCTCGGGGCGTTCCAGGCCCGCGCCATTACCCCAAGCATACCGTTCAATTGCACCATTTTATCCTGGGGGAATGCCTGCCCGGTTTCCCCCTCATACAAAGCCTTAAAGCTGGCGAGCATCGCGGCAATATCACTGTCACCAAGGTCATCCATCCCCCCCACATCCGCCAATTTCAGTTGCGCAGAATAGAGGTTTTCGAACAGCTCGGGATCAAGGTTATCAACCGCGACACCGTAGCTTTGGATAAACTGGCGATAGGCATTCATCGCCGCGCGTGAAGCCTGCGCATATGTGTCATTAATTCCAATATTCAGGATTGCATTCGGCCCGCCCCAATCTGGATGAATAGCGCTGGAGCGCAGACACAACAAACCACCCGCCAGCAATTTTTCAGGCAAATCCGGGCAAGCAGCCCCGTCGGCAATTGCCCCGACCATCCGGGTTGAAAGCACCACAGCTTGGGGCACCGGCAGATCAAGGCTGATCAGTTTTGCCAAACGCCCGGCCCGCGCCCCAAAACGGCTGACATCAATGGCGTTTGCGCAAAGGCTGATGATCTCGGACATGGCGCTGTTCCTAGCTTATCTGCAATGGACCATAGCTACCCTGCGGCGCTTGGCAATTGCAAGCTTGGCTAGCCGTTAATATTGGCGAAAATCGCAACCCTGTGCATCACCGCGCGAATACGATTGAGCAAGCACAAACGGTTGCGGCGGGTGATTTGACTGTCGGCGTTCACCTGCACGGTTTCAAAAAATCCATCAATGGGCGCGCGCAAGGCCGCCATTGCCACCATCGCGGCGGCAAAATCTTCGCAGTCCAGTGCGGATTTAATAGCGGGTTCTGCGGCGTCCAGAGCCGTGAACAAAGCGCGTTCGCCCTCCTCGGTGGCGAATTGCACCTCCGGTTCGCCTTCATAAGACACGCCGTCTTTCTTTTCCTCGGCAGCAAGGATGTTGTTGGCGCGCCTATAGCCCTGCAACAGGTTTTCGCCGTCGTCGGTTTTCACGAAAGCTTGCAGCGCATTGGCACGGTTGACCAGCAAGGTGAGGTCGTCGTTGTTGGGCATCGCAAGGCAAGCGTCGATCACGTCATGGGTGACACCTTGGTCTTTCAGGTAGACTTTGAGGCGGTCGTGGAAGAAGGCGAGGAGGTTGGTGGCGTCTGCACCCTCAT
The DNA here is from genome assembly GCA_964429065.1 of uncultured Rhodobacterales bacterium. Taxonomy (GTDB): domain Bacteria; phylum Pseudomonadota; class Alphaproteobacteria; order Rhodobacterales; family Rhodobacteraceae; genus NORP23. The sequence goes on along the minus strand of CAYSAZ010000034.1, from coordinate 7,967 downwards.
GGCCTTTTTCACAAGTAGCATGAAGACCAACCCGAAGCCCATTCTCCAGCACCAACCGAATAACCCCCAGCGCGGCCCTACGCAGGGCGAACGGGTCTTTTGATCCTGTGGGTTTCTCGTCGATCGCCCAAAAGCCCGTCAAAGTGTCGATCTTGTCGGCCAAAGCCACCGCCACTGTTACGGGTTCGCTCGGCACAACGTCCGATGGGCCTAGGGGCGAGCGGTGCATTTCGCTGGCATTCGCCACTTCCTGCGGCAGGCCAGCGGCCTGTGCGTAATATTTGCCCATCAGGCCTTGCAGTTCGGGGAACTCATAGACCATTTCGGACGACAGATCCGCCTTGGCGATCCGGGCGGCTTGTTCGGCCAGATCAAGATCAGCGCCGACAATCCGGGCGATTTCGCGGGCCAGTGCGGCGATGCGGTCAACCTGCTGCGCCACAGTGCCAAGTTTGTTGTGAAACGTCACCTTTTCCAGCTTGGCCGCCATATCCGCCAGCGGCACCCGCAAATCGTTTTCCCAGAAGAATTTGGCGTCTGAAAGCCGCGCAAACAGCACCTTTTGGTTGCCCGCAAGGATGGTCGTACCATTATCAGCGGTCTCGCGGTTGGCCACGGTGATGAATTTTTCGATACGGTTGGTCTTGGGATTGCGGACGCTGAAAAACTTCTGATGTTCGCGCATGGAGCTTTGCAAAACCTCCGGTGGCAAGTCCAGAAAATCCTCGGCAATGTCGCCCATCAGCACCACAGGCCATTCTACCAGCCCCGCAACTTCGGCCAAAAGTGCTTGATCCTCGACGATTTCAAGCCCTTGGGCAAAGGCCAGATTGGTCGCATCATGCCAAATAATATCAGCGCGCTCTGCCGGGTCTAAAACCACGAAATTCGCCTTCAGCTTTTCAACGTAATCTTCAAACGCGCGAACCGGGAACCGCCCATGCCCCATAAAACGATGGCCCTCGGTGCTGTCACCAGAGGCAATCCCGTCAATCGAGATTGTCACCACTTGCACGTCTTCGTCTTTGCTTAAAATACTCAAAATCGAATGGATCGGGCGCACCCAACGCAGGCTACCATTCCCCCAACGCATGGATTTTGGCCACGGGAAATTCTGCACTGTTGCGGACACCACTTCACAAAGCACGGCACTGGCTTCGCGGCCCGGCTTGTTAATAACGGCGCAATAAATCTGCCCCTTTTTATCATCCACCACCTGCAAATCATCGCGCGTCAAACCGGTGCTGCGCAAAAAACCCGCAATCGCTTTATCAGGTGCTCCGACACGCGGACCTTTGCGTTCCTCACGGCTTGGGGCGCTGGCCTCCAATACCTCGCTGATCGCAAGGCACAAGCGGCGCGGTGTGGCAAATGCGGCAGCATGGCCATAGGTAATTCCGGCCTCCACCAACCCGTTTGTGACCAGTTTTTGCAAATCTTCGCTAGCACGTTTTTGCATACGCGCAGGAATTTCCTCGGAGAATATTTCCAGCAGATAATCGGCCATGGTTTATTTAGGTTCCGGTTGGGGTGGGCAGGTTTCGGGTAATGGATCACCGGCAAACGCCGCCGTGCCACAGGCATTGATTTGACGCCACATATAAGCACGTCCATCGGGATATTGGGCGATAAACCGGTCAAACCCATAGGGTTCATTGTCCGCCGCCAATATCGCCGAGGCAACCCCGTTCGCAAGATCTGCACTAATTTGGCGCGCATTAAAACAATCAAACTGCGGCGGAGCTTTTAGCGGGTGCGCCACATCCTTGAACTCTTCGCTTGGCCAATAGCCCCAGTCAACCTTGAAACAGGCGCGCATCTTTAAGGGCGAAGTATCCGCATCAATGCCACGGTATTGCGACACCGGAAATGCATCGCCATAAGCGGTGATTTCGCTCAAGTCATTAACCTCATAGTAATAGGCCCGGGTCTGAAAATACCACAGACTGACACTGAAAATCAGTGTGAAACCGACCAAACCACCTGCAATAATTCTACCATTCATACAGCACCACCTACCTTTGTTCTCACGAAGGCATCCGCGCAGATTTTTGTCAAGGCCCGCACCCGGCCGATATAGGCCTGACGTTCAGTCACCGAAATCACACCGCGTGCATCAAGCAGGTTAAATACATGGCTGGCCTTGATCGCCTGATCATAAGCAGGGTGGGCCATGATAATGGTCGCGCCGGTTTTGGGGTCTACATCCGGCTGGGCCAAAATCCGCGTGCATTCCGCCTCTGCATCCTCAAAATGTTTCAGCAAAATATCTGTGTCAACCACATCGAAATTCCAGCGCGAATATTCCTGTTCTGTCTGGCGAAAAATATCGCCGTACGTCAGGTGACTGGGCGATTGTGGGTCGTTAAACGGCATGTCCATCACGTGGTCCACGCCCAGAACATACATCGCAAGGCGTTCCAGCCCGTAGGTCAGCTCGCCCGACACCGGTTTACAATCCATGCCAGCGACCTGCTGGAAATAGGTAAACTGGCTGACCTCCATCCCGTCACACCAGACCTCCCAGCCAAGGCCCCATGCCCCCAGCGTCGGGCTTTCCCAATCGTCCTCGACAAACCGGATATCGTGCAAATCCATGTCAATCCCGATCGCTTCAAGCGAGCCAAGATAAAGGTCCTGCAAATCGGGTGGCGAGGGTTTAATGATCACCTGATACTGATAAAAATGCTGCAACCGGTTGGGATTTTCCCCATACCGCCCGTCCGTCGGCCGCCGTGAAGGCTGCACATATGCCGCCGCCCAAGGCTTGGCTCCAAGACAGCGCAAGGTGGTTGCGGGATGAAATGTCCCGGCGCCAACCTCCATATCATAGGGCTGCAATATCGCACAGCCCTTGGCCGCCCAGTAAGCCTGAAGGCGCAATATGATCTCTTGAAAAGAGCGGGGGTTGGTCATGACAAGCCTCAGCACAAAATCGTTGCCCCTCAATAGGCAAATGCACGAGGGGGGTCAATTCATCCTTTTCCCAAACCGCATCCCTGCGATATCATCCGCACAACACGCAAGTTGGGCTGCCTATTTCAACGCTAAACCCGGTATTGTGCAGTTTGCCGGTTTGTGAATCGCGCTGAAAACACGTTAGGTTATTGGATAACTGGTTGGCCACGATAATATACTGTCCGTCTGGCGTCAGGGCAAAATCCCGTGGAAATTCGCCGCCCGTTGATATGCGCTGCACCAAGCTAAGCGTGCCGTTCGTCTGATCAATCGCAAAGCATACTATTTCAGGTTTTGTCCGCCCCGAGACATATAAAAACCGCCCATCAACCGAAGATCTGATCGCAGCACCCATTCCATCGGTGCCGTTAAGCGCGTCAAACGTTTGAATACTATGCTTTTCCTGCCATTGACCCGCGCTACGTTCAAACAACGTAACATGTTCATTCAACTCGTTTATAACGGCCATGTATTTATCAGAAACATGGGTAAGATGCCGTGGACCAGCACCAGCGGGCAGCTTTAAAACGGTACCGTTTTCCTGATCCGCTTGCCCATCAAATGGATAGGTGAAAATCCTGTCCAGCCCCAGATCAATCACCTCAAGATGTTTGGAATCCGGGGAAAACTGTGCGAAATGCGCATGCGGTCCGGCCTGACGACCCGCGTTTACGCTGCTACCATGATGTTGGATTTTTTGCTGCAATTGGCCGATTGTACCGTCATTATTGAGGGCGAAAATCGCGATATCACCGGTTTCATACTGTGCAGAAGCCAAATACCGCCCCGAAGGGTGCACGCTAAGATGGCAAGGGGCTCCGCCGGTCAGGGGTTGGCTATTAAGCGGGGTTAGCGTGCCTTGAGTGCAAGAAAAAGCCATAACACCCGGTGTGTTTCCGGCAAACATTTCCCGGGTAGCATATATGTATTTTTGCCCAATGCCCCAAGTCAGGTATGATGGGTTTATGCATTCCGCAACACATATCGCCGGGCTTATTTCCCCTCGTTCCAGATCAAGTCTGCATCTGTATATGCCCGCACCATTGGCCGGGTTTCCATCAAGTTCGCGCGAATATGTCCCGATATAAAAATCTGTCTGCGTCATGGTTTATCTCTTGTTTTTTTGGTTTTTGGGCAAAATTGCACCGGCATGGGCGATTACTTTTGTCGCCAGATCGTGCCCAGATATCAAACAGTCTTCCATAGGTTTTCCTTGTAATTTCGCGGCCAAAAACCCGGCGTTAAAGCTGTCTCCTGCGGCGGTTGTATCAACTATATCAACGGCTTGTGCAAAATCTATATCAACAGTTTTTCCCAAAGCATACGGCCCTTCTGCGCCGCGTTTCAATGCTCCAGACCGGACACCGCATGCCTGTAAGCGCGCCAGAACAGCCGCTTGGTCAGCGTCGCCAAACAGCGCAATTTCATCATCGAGCGAAGGCAGTGCGATATCACAAATCGACCAAAAATCCGATATTACATTCCGGGCTGTTTCTTGATCCGGCCACAGACCCGGACGGTAGTTTGAATCAAACGCAACCTTGCCGCCTTGTGCGCGAAATTCCACCAGATATTGATAGAGTTCATCGCGAATATGCTGCGGCAAGATTGCCACCGTAATACCCGACAAATACAACAGATCAAAAGCGTCCAAATTTGGTAGTTTCACCGCACAATTTGCGCCAAAAAGCTGGCGGGCGGCGGAATTCTCGCGCCAATAGGTAAAACTGCGTTCACCGGCGCTATCGAGCGTGATCGCATAAAGGCCCGGCACGTGGTTTGAGATGCGTGCAACATGGCTGGTATCCAGCATTTCGTCCTGCATATAGGCCAGCATCTGGTCCGAGAAACTATCCTGGCCCAATGCACTGACATATGAAACCTGACCTTCTGGCCAGACCCGTTTCAGGTAAATCGCAGTGTTAAGCGTATCCCCGGCAAACCCGATATGGGTGCCGTTTTGCAACGATAATTCGATCATCGCCTCGCCAATACACGCAACCCTTGTCATGCTCATGCGAAAGGGTCCTTAATGATTGGCCAGATCGGGCGGGTTAGGTTTTTATATCCGTTTTTCACCGGATCATTCGGGTATGGGCCGTCAACTGATGCATATACCACCGCGCTGGCAATCGGGGCAAATGCCCCATGGAAATGGTTGGTAGATTTAACAATCAACATGGATTTTGACGTAAAATCAACACCGTTATTGCTGAAAATATCCGGAGAAAATGCCTGCGCACGCCCCGAAGTTAGCACCACCTCGACCCCGCCCAGATCAATGGTCGCACAATCGCCCAAAGGCACGACAGAATCGCCAAAGCTCTGTGTGGCCGATTTTTGCAGATTGCGCACCGTGACTTCGGCGTCAATCGGCGCACCTGCATGGGCCGAGGTTTTGCCACCAAAACGCAACGCCATGTTGGCCCCCACCCCGGCCGCATGACACAAACGCACCGCCATCGGATCCCAAAGCGGTGCAAGGGCGATGTTTTTAAGGTTGCGTTCCAGAATGCGGGCCAGCAAAATCGTGCTGTCCCCGGCAACGCCACCACCCGGATTATCCCAGACATCAGCCACAACCACTGGCCCGTTTTTCACGGCCAAAGCTTGGTCAAGTGCTGCATCAACTGGCAAAAACGGCGGGTGGGCAGCGTCACGAAAACTGAAAACTTCACGGCCCATATTTTCGGCAAGCTTGGTTGCCTGCTCAATATCCCCGTCTGTAATTACAATCATTTTCGCACCCAAATCAGGGCTGTCACCGGCCATAAATCCATGGATCAAGGATAGGGACAAAGCCTCACCGGCAGCCTCCATCGCCAGCATTTTATCGACAAACCCGCGCATCGGGTCAAGGCTGGTCGGCAAGACATCAATCATGCGCACGTCAAACACAGCCATTTTTGGCGTAATCTCACCGCGCGCCGCAGCTATGGTCAGACGCAGGCAATCCGCCCCTGTTCGCACAAAATCTGTATGGGGGAATTCCTTGAAAACTGTAATAATATCAGCATGTTCTACCCGTTTGTCGCTTAGATGGCTATGGGGGTCGAAAGTCACGCCAATCTTGGCATCCTGCCCAATAATCTGGCGCACATACGCAATCAGCTCCCCTTCGGGATCCGGGCTGCCCTCAACAATCATCGCCCCGTGCAAGCCAAGCAATACCGCATCGAGCGGTAAGGCCGCACGCAATTGTTCCAGCACCTCGTCGCGCAGGCGCGCCCATGTTTTGGCATTAATCAACCCACCTGGCTCTGCCCAGCACGCGGTGCCCTCAACCAGTTCAATCGCACCGCTTTGCGCCAGTTTGCGCGCCTCAGTGAACACGGCCGAACACAGGGTTGGTGTATCAGGGTGCTGGCCCGGGGGCGCATAAAAGCTGTCGGTGAAATCGGTAAAATCACAGCGAAGGGGCGAAAATGTGTTGGTTTCTGTGGCAATGGACGCGCAAAACACCCGCATAAAGCTCTCCAATTCTGGGCCTTGAATTTGGACAACCAAAGCCACATAGTTAACGGCGATATTAACCAGATCGGAGCGCCCATGACCACCCCTGAAACCAGTCTTACAACCCTTGGTCTAACCTTACCCACGCCCCCATTGGCAATTTTCGCAACGTAAAACGTCATGGCAACCTGTTATATCTGTCGGGGCAAGGGCCGGTTACGGCGGCGGGTCCTATATGCAAAGGCAAACTTGGCGCGGATATTTCGCCCGAAACCGCACAGGAACACGCCCGCCTGACGGGGCTGAATATGCTGGGAGTGTTAAAGGCAGAGTTGGGGGAATTGTCGCGTATCAGTGATGTAATCAAGTTACTGGGCATGGTAAATGCAACACCCGATTTTGACCGCCATCCCTTTGTTATCAATGGATGTTCTGACCTTTTATGTGAGGTTCTGGGCACAGCCGGGCCACACGCACGATCCGCCATCGGGGTTGGTTCATTACCCAATAACATCACCGTTGAAATCGAGGCGATTATCGCCGTTAAGGATAGTTAACATGGATTTTCACCACAAAAACGACCTTAACCCGATCATTAACGTATCAGGCACCATGACAGGTCTTGGCGCCAGCCGTATAGTGCCCGAGGCCATTGCCGCCAGCGCTGAAATTATGCCGCATTTTGTCGATATGCATGCGCTACAATTGCAAGCCTCAAAGATTATTCAAGATCTAACCGGCGCTGAAGCAGGGTTTATGACCGCCTCCGTCTCGGCGGGGTTAACCATAACTGTCGCCGGATGCATGACCGGGCTGGATGTCGCCGCAATCGAGGCCCTGCCAACACCAAAAATGAAATCACATGTGGTGGTTCAGGCGGGACATCTTTGCCATTATGGCGGTGCAATTGAACAGGCCGTGACGCTAAGCGGGGCTCGTGTTGTGCCCATTGGTCAGTCGACGCAAGTGCTCGATCACCAGCTTACCGGGGCGCTGGATGAGACGATTGCGGCGGCGATATTTGTGCTCTCACACCACGTGGCTGAATACGGCCAAATCCCCCTGCCCAGGTTTTGCGAGATCTGCCACGTAGCGGACGTGCCGGTGATCGTGGACGCTGCCTCGGAATATGACCTGCGTGGTTTTCTGGCAGCGGGCGCTGATCTGGTGCTCTATTCGGGGCATAAATTTCTGGGCGGGCCTACCTCGGGAATTATCGCAGGGCGGCGCAATTTGGTTAAGGCGGCGTATTTGCAAAACCTCGGTATCGGGCGCGGAATGAAAGTGGGTAAGGAAAGCATTTTTGGCACAATGGCCGCGCTGAATGCCTGGAAAACCCGTGATCACAAGGGCATTCGCACACGTGAAACGGCGGCGCTGGCCCTGTGGCACAAGGCCGCGCAGGGTTTTGACGGGATAAAAACCGCCCTGAATCCAGACGTAACCGGCAACCCGCTGGAACGGCTGAAACTGTCGGTTGACCCAAACAAGGCCGGCGCCAGCGCCCGCGCCATTGGCCATGCACTCGCCCAGAACACCCCACCAATTATCGTGCG
>CAYSAZ010000033.1:0-22988 GCA_964429065.1 uncultured Rhodobacterales bacterium | reverse complement strand
CGTGCAACGGCGGTTTCCATCTATCAAATGGAACAGGTTTATCGCCCGTTTTTTGCTCGTATCGGCTGGAAATCGCATTTTTCTGCTTCCTAAAGGCTTGGCAAATTTAACCCGTTTTCCTTGGCGCAATCGATCGCATCTTGATATCCGGCATCAGCATGGCGCATAACGCCACTGGCTGGATCATTCCATAAAACACGCGCTATACGGGCGTCCGCATCCGCGCTGCCATCGCAACAAATGACCATGCCTGCATGCTGGGAAAACCCCATGCCAACGCCGCCGCCGTGATGCAGGCTGACCCATGTCGCCCCGGATGCAGTGTTTAACAGTGCATTCAACAGTGGCCAGTCGGACACAGCGTCCGAGCCATCTTTCATTGCTTCGGTTTCACGGTTGGGCGAGGCGACGGAACCACTGTCCAGATGATCCCGCCCAATGACAATTGGGGCGCTAAGCTCACCGTTGCGCACCATTTCATTAAATGCCAACCCCAGCTTGTCGCGCACCCCCAGCCCGACCCAGGCAATGCGTGCAGGCAGCCCCTGAAAACTGATGCGTTCGCGGGCCATATCCAGCCATTTATGCAGATGCTTATCCTCTGGTAACAACTCCTTAACCTTGGCGTCGGTTTTGTAAATATCCTCAGGATCACCAGATAGGGCAACCCAGCGAAACGGGCCAATGCCACGACAAAACAGCGGCCGCACATAGGTGGGTACGAATCCGGGAAAGGCAAAGGCATCTGTCAGCCCCTCGTCGAGCGCCACCTGGCGGATATTATTGCCATAATCCACCGTGGGAATACCTTTTTCCCAAAATTTCACCATGGCAGCCACATGGGTTTTCATGCTGGCGCGCGCGGCGCGTTCAACACTCTTCGGGTCGCTCTCGCGTTTTTCATGCCATTCAGAAATGCTCCAGCCCTGAGGCAGATACCCGTTGCGTGGATCATGGGCCGAGGTCTGGTCGGTCACAAGATCAGGCCGCACGCCGCGCCGCTCAAGTTCGGGAAAAATATCGGCAGCATTGCCCAAAAGGGCGACAGATTTTGCTTGCCCCGCCTTGGTCCAACGATCAATCATCGCCAAGGCTTCGTCCAGATCATCAGTTTTTTCATCGACATATTTGGTACGTAGACGAAAATCTATGCTGTCGGGATTGCATTCCACTGCCAGACAACACGCCCCCGCCATCACAGCCGCAAGCGGTTGGGCACCCCCCATGCCCCCCAAACCCGCCGTCAGGATCCATTTTCCGGTAAGATTTCCGCCATAATGCTGTCGGCCAGCCTCGATAAAAGTCTCGTAAGTTCCTTGCACGATCCCCTGCGAGCCGATGTAAATCCACGACCCCGCAGTCATTTGACCATACATCATCAGCCCTTTTTTATCGAGTTCATTAAAATGATCCCAATTGGCCCAATGGGGCACAAGATTAGAGTTGGCGATCAATACACGCGGGGCATTTGTGTGGGTTTTGAAGACGCCCACAGGCTTGCCGGATTGCACCAGCAAAGTCTCGTCATCCTCAAGTTTTTTCAAACTGGCAACGATGCGATCAAAATCCTCCCATGTCCGCGCCGCCCGCCCGATACCGCCGTAGACCACCAATTCATGCGGGTTTTCGGCCACATCTGGGTGCAGATTATTCATTAGCATGCGCATCGCGGCCTCGGTTTGCCAGCTTTTGGCAGTGATTTCAGAACCGGTTGGCGCGAAAATGTCACGGGAATTTTTCATTATTGTACCTATTATGTTTGCAGGGTGGTAAAGCAACTTGTCTCCAGAGGGGCGCTGATTTCACCGTTTCGCACCATATGGGCGGCGGCGGTAATATCGGGGGCTAGATATCGATCATCGTTTAAGGGCGGTACCGTTTGACGCAAATGTTTGATGGTGGTTTGCAAATGCGGGCTGGTTTTCAGAGGTGTGCGAAATTCGATGCCCTGGGCTGCGCACAGCAGTTCAACGGCCAGAATATTGCACAGGTTTTCGTTCATCCGCACCAGACGCACAGCCCCGTGAGCGGCCATGGAAACATGGTCCTCTTGGTTGGCGCTGGTGGGGGTTGAATCCGTAGAGCACGGGTTGGCGAGATGTTTGTTCTCGCTCATCAAAGCTGCTGTTGTAACTTCGGCGATCATAAAACCGGAATTCAACCCCGGCTTAGGGGTCAAAAACGCGGGCAGATCAAAGCTTAGGGTCGGGTCAACCATCAGGGCGACGCGGCGTTGGGCAATCGCGCCGATCTCGGCCACAGCCAGCGCGATTTGATCGGCAGCAAAGGCCACGGGTTCGCCGTGGAAATTCCCGCCCGAGACAATCATATCGGCCTCCATCAGGATCAGTGGATTGTCTGTAGCAGCGTTTGCTTCGATCTCTAATGTGCGACCAGTCTGGCGCAAAATATCAATGCAGGCCCCGGTCACCTGTGGTTGGCAGCGAATGCAATAAGGGTCTTGAACGCGGCTGTCACCATCGCGATGGCTTTCGCGGATTTCAGAGTTTTCCATAATCTTGCGCATGGCTGCGGCAACGTTGATTTGGCCAATATGCCCGCGTAATGCGTGAATTTCGGGGTGCAATGGCGCAGTGGAACCCATGATCGCATCGGTTGACATCGCCGAGATCACAATCGCGGCTCTGGCATTACGCAGTGCATCGAAATACCCCGACAAGGCAAAAGCCGTGGAAAATTGCGTGCCGTTTATCAACGCCAGCCCCTCTTTGGCCTGCAGCACAATCGGGGTGAGGTTGGCCGCTTTCAAAGCCGCAGCTGCGGGCATGCGTTTACCTTGAAAACGGGCCTCGCCCTCGCCGATCATCGCAGCTGCCATATGTGCAAGTGGAGCCAGATCACCAGAGGCGCCGACCGATCCCTGGGCGGGAATAATGGGCAAAACGCCTTTGTTGATCATCGCCTCAAGATGCAGGATCAAATCCCAGCGCACACCAGATGCTCCGCGCCCCAGCGACAACAATTTCAACGCCATCATCAGACGGGTGATCTGATCCTCAACTGGCATGCCAACGCCGCAGCAATGGGACAGGATCAGGTTTCGCTGCAAAGTTGCGGTGTCTTGAGGCGCGATTTTTACGCCGGCAAGTTTACCAAAACCGGTATTCAGGCCATAGGTTGGCGTATCTTTGGCGATAAAACGACGGACCATTTCGGCGGCTTTTTCAACCCTGTCTCGGGCCGTGCGCGCCAGTTGTACCGGGTGATCGGTGCGCAAAACACCTTCCAAATCGGCGAGGGTGGTGGTTTGCGGGGTAAGGGTGATATTCATGTGGTACCTGCGAATATGCGTTTATAAAGCGGGTTGAAACCGATGCGGTATGATAGTTCAGCCGGGGTGGTTATATCCCAGATGCATAGATCGGCACGCAGGCCCGCGTGTATCTGGCCGCTATCTGTTAAACCAAGGGCCTTGGCCGCGATGCAAGTGGTGCCGGCAAGGGCCTCAAGCGGGGTCATACGAAAAAGCGTGCAACCCATGTTCATACTTAACAAGATTGAAGCTAGCGGCGAGGAGCCGGGGTTGCAATCGCTGGCCAAGGCCATGGGAACATTGTGTTTTCTGAATAAATCAATTGGCGGCAACTGGGTTTCGCGCAATGTATAAAACGCGCCGGGCAGCAAGGTTGCAACCGTGCCTGCGGCTGCCATTGCCTGCACACCGCTTGCATCCAGATGCTCCAGATGGTCGGCAGAAAGCGCGCCGTAGCTGGCCGCCAATTTAGCGCCTTTAAGGTTGGAAAGCTGTTCGGCGTGCAGCTTGATATCAAGGTTCAGCTCTTTGGCGACATCAAAAACCCGGGCGATCTGGGTGGGGGAAAAGGCGATACCTTCGCAAAATCCATCGACCGCATCGACCAGCCCTTGGGCGTGGGCCGCATGCAGGGCAGGGATGCAAACCTCGTCGATATAAGCGTCTTTTTTACCTGTAAACTCGGGGGGTACGGCGTGGGCTGCCAAAAAGCTGGTGGAAACACGAATGGGGCGAATTTGGGCGATATTGCGCGCGACCTTTAGCATGCGCAACTCGGTTTCAATATCCAAGCCATAGCCTGATTTTACTTCGATATGGGTGACACCTTCTACGATCATTGCATCGACACGCATCAGGGCTGATTGCAGTAAATAATCAGAGCTGGCATCCCGTGTCGCTTTTACAGTCGATAATATCCCGCCCCCGGCCCGCGAGATATCCTCATAAGTTGCGCCGTTCAGGCGCAGCTCAAATTCATCGGCGCGATTGCCGCCAAAAACCAGATGGGTGTGGCAATCAATCAACCCCGGTGTTATCAGGCGATTTTCGATGTTAAAGTGTTCAAAATGCTGGTATTCGCCGGGCAGCTCATCTTGTGGTCCAACCCAGGATATCATGCCCGACTGTATAGCGATTGCAGCATTTTTCAGGCTGCCGTATAGGTTGTTATCAGGAACCATACTGGCCAAGTTTGCATTATGGAGGACATACTGTTGATACTGTTCCATTGGGCCTCATGTTTACGTTGATAACTACAATAAGTAATAGCATAATGTAAACATGTTAAATATATGTACAGCTCTTGGATATGAAATGAAATCGATATTTTCTAAACACGCTCTGTTGCCGCAAGGATGGGTTACGGATGTACGCCTTGAGATAGACTCTGCCGGAAAGATCGCGAAACTTGTTCAAGATACCACGTCGATGCCGCAAGACACCTGTGTGAAAACCTTGTTACCTGCGATTGCAAATTTGCACAGTCACATTTTTCAGCGCGCCATGGCTGGCATGTCAGAGCGTCGCGCAGATACACAAGACAGTTTCTGGTCTTGGCGCGACCTGATGTACCGCTTTCTGGATATCCTGACACCTGATGACATAGAGGCGATTGCCGCGCTGGCATTTATGGAAATGCAAGAGGCCGGGTTTGCCGTTGTTGGCGAATTCCATTACCTGCATCACGGCCCCAATGGGCAGCCTTATGATAGGTTAAGCGAGATGTCTGAACGCATATTTGCCGCCGCCGCGCAAAGCCAGATCGGGCTGACCCATTTACCGGTGCTTTACACATATGGCGGCGCCGAACGTGCAGCACTCAAGGGCGGGCAGCGCCGTTTTGGCAATCATCTTGATCGCTTCAATAAGCTGATGGACGGCGCAAAAAACGGGTTGGTGAATTTACCCAAAGACGCCAATATCGGTATTGCTCCTCACAGTTTGCGCGCCATTGATCCGCTGCAATTGCAACAGCTTATCGCGATGCATCCCGCTGGTCCGGTGCATATTCATATTGCCGAGCAGATTCTGGAAGTGCAGCAGATATCGGCATGGCTGGGCACATCTCCAGTGGATTTTCTGGTGCAAAATATTGGTATTGATGATCGGTGGTGCCTGATCCACGCCACCCATATGAACGCTGAGGAAACGGCGGCACTGGCCAGCTGTGGTGCAGTTGCGGGCCTGTGTCCTATCACCGAGGCCAACCTTGGAGACGGGGTGTTTAACGGCGCGGAATATCTAGCGGCGGGGGGCGCTTTTGGCATTGGTACAGACAGCAATATCAACATCTCGCTTGGCGAAGAATTGCGGACTTTGGAATACAGCCAACGCCTTATGCATCGGGTGCGAAATGTTATGGCAGCGAAAAATGCCTCCGTTGGTGAGACGTTATATAAAGGGGCCGCAAAGGGCGGCGCGCGCGCGCTTGGGCGCAACAGCGGTGAGATCAAGCTTGGGTATTGGGCCGATTTGGTTGCGATTGATCCAGATTGCTTGGCACTGGCAGCGCTTCGCCCTGATCAATGGCTCGATGGCTGGGTATTCGCGGCCTCAAATCGCGTTGTGCGTGATGTTTGGTCGGCGGGGCGGCACTGTGTCATTGAGGGGCATCATATCAAGCGTGGTGAAATTGAACGCAGATATCGCAAGATACTTAGGAACGTGCTAAGCAAGATATAAGAGCAGAAAGCTGGGTATAAAATGATAAAATACATGGAAATTCACGCGGAATTATTGCGCCGGATATCTTCAGGGGTCTGGGTAATCGGTGAACTTATCCCCAATGAGATCGTTTTGGCCGAGGAATTTTCGTGTACAAGACCAACAGTCAGCCGTGCGCTGGGCATGTTGGTAGATGCGGGGTTGATTGAACGCAAAAAACGGGTCGGCAGCAGGGTTATGCAACGCGCCACGCGCGCTGCAGTTTTCAAAATCGCAATTGTCCGAAATGAAATTACCGCACGCGGCAATAGCTATGCGTATCTGTTACTGGAACGTAAAATTATGCACCCACCTGCACATGTGCGTGCGGCATTTGGCGATCAGGATGCGCTCTATGTCAAGGCGTTGCATTTTGAAAATAATATGCCATACCAACTGGAAGACAGGTGGATAAATCTTGCCATGGTCCCGCAAGCATCAGCTCAGGATTTCCAAATCCAAAGCCCGAATGAATGGCTGCTGAATGCGATACCGTATTCACGCGCCGAACATGTCTTACGCGCGGCCAAAGTCAACCAAAAACAGGCGGAAAACCTGCAACTGGCTGTGGGCGAGCCGGTATTTATCATTGAGCGCAAAACCTGGCAGGAGGAAAAGCCGGTAACGATTGTTACGTTGCTGCATCCGGCACATAAGTTTCGCATTGTAACCCAAGACGTTGGTATGTGAATGTTGGTGTATATTTTGTGAGCTTAAGGAAATCTTATGCCAGATACATCCGATATAATGGATATTTTTGTGATTGGCGGCGGCGTAAACGGTTGCGGAATTGCACGGGATGCGGCTGGGCGTGGGCTGTCGGTTACGCTGGCTGAAATGGGGGATTTGGCGTCCGCTACTTCCTCGGCCTCGACCAAACTATTCCACGGCGGATTGCGGTATCTGGAATATTATGAATTCGCACTGGTGCGCAAAGCCTTGAAAGAACGCGAGGTTTTGCTGTCTGCCATGCCACATATAAGCTGGCCAATGCGCTTTGTGCTGCCCCATCAAAAGGGCATGCGCCCAGCGTGGTTATTGCGTTTGGGCTTGTTTATATATGATCATCTTGGTGGGCGCAAAATTCTGCCTGCAACACGCACGCTGGATTTAAGGGCCGATATTGCAGGCCAACCGCTGAAAGATACGTTACGAAAAGCGTTCGAATATTCTGACTGCTGGGTACAGGATTCGCGCCTTGTGGTGCTTAATGCACGCGATGCTGCACAGCGCGGTGCGCGCATTATGACCCGCACCAAAGTGATGGATGTGAAACGATATGTGGACCATTGGGATATTACGGTGCGTCATGAAAACACCGCCACCAACGAGGTGATTTCGGCGCGCAAACTAGTGAACGCCGGTGGCCCGTGGGTTGAAGATTTGATCCGCAACACCATGGGTCTGGATACAGATGAAGGCGTGCGGCTGGTGCGCGGCAGTCATATTATTGTGCCCAAAATCTTCGACCACGACCGCGCGTATTTTTTTCAGGGCGGCGACGGGCGTATCATTTTTGCCATTCCCTATGAAGGGGATTTCACGCTGATCGGCACCACCGAACAAGAGCATACGGATGATATTGGTGCGGCTCTGTGCAGCAAAGCAGAGGTTGAGTATCTGTGCACGCTTGCCTCGGAATATTTCAAAACACCCGTGAAGCCGTCAGATGTGGTCTGGACATATTCCGGCGTGCGCCCGCTTTATGATGACGGGGCTAAATCGGCCACCGAAGCGACGCGGGATTATGTTTTGTCGCTTGATAATGTCAGCGCGCCATTGCTTAGCATTTTTGGCGGTAAAATCACTACCTATCGCCGCCTGGCTGAGGCGGCGTTGGAAAAACTTGGGCATGAGGGTGGTGCGTGGACCGCAGGGGCCGCCTTGCCGGGCGGGGATTTCCCAGTGGACGGCGTGGCGGATTTAACAGCAGATTTACGCACGGCCTATCCGTTTCTCGATGCAAAATGGGCGCAACGTTTGATCCGGACTTATGGCACAGAGGCGCGCGCTATGTTGGGGGATGCCCGGCAGATACAAGATTTGGGGCAGGATTTTGGTGCAGGCCTGTTTGCTTGCGAGGTTAACTGGTTAATGGCCCATGAATATGCACAAATACCGGAGGATATCTTGTGGCGCCGGACTCGCCTTGGTTTGCATGTTTTTGCACAAAACGTGGCGGCCTTGGCGCAATATATGGAGGCGCGCGGTGAAATACATTCTGGCAATTGATCAAGGCACAACCTCTAGTCGGGCGGTGTTGTTTGACGCAGATATGCGCCTTGTTGCCAGTGATAGGGTCGAATTTGTGCAACATTTTCCAAAATCCGGCTGGGTGGAACATGTGCCCGATGATTTGTGGAAAACCACGCTTGATACTTGCCACAACACAATTGCAAAGGCCGGGGTCAGGGCCAGAGATATCGCTGGAATTGGCATCACAAACCAGCGCGAAACGACAATTATCTGGGATCGCGAGACAGGCAAGCCGGTGTATAATGCCATCGTCTGGCAAGACCGGCGCACGGCGGATATTTGCGCAAACCTTAAGGCTGATGGCCATGAGGATATGATACGCGCACGCACGGGGCTGCGGCTCGATCCGTATTTTTCAGGCACAAAACTGCAATGGATTTTGGAAAATGTCAGCGGGGCGCGGGCTTTGGCTGAGGCAGGGCGCTTGGCGTTCGGTACGGTCGATTGTTATCTGATTTGGCGACTTACGGCGGGTGTGTCGCATGTCACAGATGCCAGTAACGCTGCGCGCACCATGCTGTATAACATTATTGATGGATGTTGGGATGCGGATATTTGTGCGCTGCTTGATATTCCAATGTCAATGCTGCCAAAAGTGCAGGATTGCGCGGCAGATTTCGGAGAGACTGCCGCGGATATCTTTGAACACCCCATCCCGATTCTGGGTGTGGCCGGGGATCAGCAGGCGGCAAGCATCGGGCAGGCTTGTTTTAGCCCCGGCATGATGAAATCAACTTATGGCACCGGATGTTTTGCCTTGTTAAACACGGGGGATGTACCGGTTTTTTCCAAAAACCGGTTGCTGACAACCATCGCCTATCAGCTGGATGGGCAGGTCAGTTATGCGCTGGAAGGCTCTATATTTATCGCGGGCGCTGTTGTGCAGTGGCTGCGCGATGGCTTGAAAATCATTGACAGTGCGCCCGAGGTGCAAGGCTTGGCGATGGGCGCGGATCCGACGCAAAACCTGTATCTCGTGCCCGCCTTTACCGGTCTTGGTGCGCCCTATTGGGATGCAGAATGTCGCGGCGCGATCTTTGGTTTGACCCGCAATTCTGGCCCCGCGGAAATTGCAAAAGCGGCGTTGGAAAGCATCGGTTATCAAACCCGGGATTTATGGGAAGCTATGCGGCGCGATTGGCCCGACGTGGAGGGGGTGATTTTGCGCGTTGATGGGGGCATGAGTGCTAGTGATTGGACCATGCAGCATGTGGCCGATATGCTGGGTGTTACGGTCGAGCGGCCTGAAATTCTGGAAACAACGGCGCTGGGTGTTGCATGGCTGGCAGGGATGCGTGCCGGTATCTACCCGAATATAAAGGATTTTTCGGCGCAATGGACCTCTGCATGTCAGTTCAGGCCTGTTATGAAGAAAGAAGTGCGGCAGGTAAAATACGCTGGATGGCAGGATGCAATTTCGCGGGTTTTAACACATAGACCTTAAAATTCTTCAACCACAACCACCCCGGGGATATGTTTTATAGCACCTTTGATTTCGGTGTTAATAGGATATTCTTCGGGCAAGGCCAGTTCCACTTCGCCGGGCAAATCGGGGTGCATCAGCACGATATTCACCGGCCCTTTAACGGCGCGCCCGCTATTGTTTGCGCTAAGGCGCGTCGCTAAGGATTGCACGGCCTCTGCATCGTTCAAAAATACCCGTAAACCGACCGTAGCTGCGTTGGCAACAGCGGTTTCGATAGGTTGAAAACCACGCGCCAATAGTTTCAGCTGCCCACCTTCCATATCCGCCTCGACCGACAGCACAACGTTTTCACCTACACGCAACAAATCACCGGCTTTTTCCAAAGTGTCGGAAAAAACTGTGACCTCGTAATGGCCGCTTGGATCCGAAAGACCAACAAAGGCAAAACGGTTGCCGCGCGCCGATTTTCGGACCTGCACCGAGGCAATCGTGCCTGCAATTTTTGCCGCAATTTTGCGCCCCTCGGCCTTTTGGCGCACCTCGTCCAGGCTGAAAATACGTTGGCGTTTCAGGGCTGGAACATAGTCATCCAGCGGGTGTCCGGTCAGGTAAAACCCGAACGCCGTATGTTCTTGGGATAATCGCTCAACGGGCAGCCAATCTTCGGGCATGGGCAGACGTGGGGGCGGTAGATCCTCGCCGCTATCGCCAAACAGACTGGATTGATTGGAGTTTTTATCATCATGACAAGCCGCAGAATAAGCCACAAGTTTATCCAGACTTTCCAACACCTTACGGCGGTTTCCGTCCAGCTGATCAAAGGCCCCACTGCGCGCCAGCATTTCCAAAGGGCGTTTGCCAACCCGTTTTATATCAACCCGGCGTGCGAAATCAAACAGGTCTTTGAACGGGCCATTATCGCGGGCATCTGTGATAAGGCGCATGGCCTCCACCCCGACGTTTTTCAAGGCTCCAAGCCCATAAACCACCTTGTCACCCGCAACACTAAACGTCGCTTGGGAGCGGTTAACGCAGGGCGCAATCACGTCGATTTTCAAGCGTTTGACCAACTCGTCAGAATAGATAGCAAGCTTGTCCGTCAGATGCATATCACAATTCATGACACCGGCCATGAATTCCACTGGATAATTCGCCTTTAGCCATGCGGTTTGATACGAAACCACGGCGTAAGCGGCGGCGTGGGATTTGTTAAAACCGTAGTTGGCAAATTTTTCCAACAGATCGAAAACCTCGGTAGCTTTTTCCTCATTGACACCATTTTTCGCGGCCCCTTCGCAAAATTTCGGACGCTCGGCGTCCATTGCTTCCTTGATTTTCTTGCCCATTGCCCGGCGCAGCATGTCAGCCCCGCCCAGCGTATAGCCGGCCATTTCCTGCGCGATTTGCATCACTTGTTCTTGGTAAACGATAATGCCTTGGGTCTCATCCAGAAGATGGTCGATCGAGGGATGTAAGTTCTCACGTTTTTTGCGGCCGTTCTTTACGTCGCAAAACATCGGAATATTTTCCATCGGTCCGGGACGATACAGCGCCACAAGTGCGATGATATCCTCAATCGTAGTAGGTTTCATCTGGCGCAGGGCATCCATCATGCCGGTGCTTTCCACCTGAAACACGGCAACGGTTTTGGCCGAAGCGTAAAGATCATAGGTTTTCTCATCATCGAGCGGAATCGCCTCAATGTCGATATCCAACCCGCGCTGTTTCAGCAAATCCAGAGTATTCTGGATGACGGTCAGGGTTTTCAGCCCCAGAAAGTCAAATTTTACCAGCCCCGCAGGTTCCACCCATTTCATGTTGAACTGGGTGGCGGGCATATCCGAGCGCGGGTCTTTATAAAGCGGAACCAATTCATCGAGCGGGCGATCCGCGATCACCACCCCGGCCGCATGGGTCGAGGCGTTTCTAAGCAAGCCCTCAACCTGTCCGGCATATTCCAGCAGCCGCGCGACAACCTCTTCTTCGCGCGCCATTTCTTTCAAGCGCGGCTCGTCCTTGAGGGCTTGTTGGATGCTAACAGGCTTCACACCATCCACCGGAATAAGCTTGCTTAGACGGTCCACTTGCCCATAGGGCATTTGTAAAACGCGGCCAATATCACGGACAGCGGCTTTGGACAAAAGTGCTCCGAAAGTGATGATCTGGGCCACCCTGTCGCGCCCGTATTTCTGTTGAACATACTGGATGACCTCTTCGCGGCGATCCATGCAAAAATCGATGTCAAAATCGGGCATCGAGACACGTTCTGGGTTTAAAAACCGTTCAAAAAGCAAGGAATAACGCAGTGGATCAAGACCGGTAATGGTCAAGGCATAAGCCACCAGTGACCCCGCACCCGACCCACGGCCCGGGCCTACGGGAATATCACGTTGCTTGGCCCATTTAATGAAATCGGCGACAATCAGGAAATAGCCCGGAAAGCCCATGTTTTCGATGACATTCAGCTCAAAATCGAGACGGTCTTCATAGTCTTGGACACTGACCGCATGGGGGATGACCTTAAGGCGCCGGGCCAGCCCTTCCTTAGCTTCGCGGCGCAGCTCTTCGACCTCGTTATCGGCAAATTTTGGCAAAATCGGGTCGCGAAGATAGGCCCTAAAGGCACAGCGTTGTGCAATTTCAAATGTGTTTTCAATGGCCTCTGGCAGGTCAGAAAACAGTTCCGCCATCTCTTTGGGGGACTTGAAATAATGTTCAGGTGTCAGTTGGCGGCGCGGTTCTTGTTGGTCAACATAAGCCCCGTCAGCGATGCAAATCAACGCATCATGGGCCGCATACATTTCGCGTTTGGGGAAATACACATCATTAGTGGCAACCAGCGGGATTTGCATGGCATAGGCCATATTCACAAATCCGGGTTCAGTTACAGCCTCTTCAGGGGTGCGTTTAACGGCACCAACCGGATGCCGTTGGATTTCCATATACAAACGATCGGCAAAAAGCCGGTGCAGATGTTCCATCAAAAGGCGTGCTTTTTCGGTCTGGCCGTCCTGCAACATCTGCCCAACAGGACCAAGTGCACCGCCGGTCAGGCAAATTAGCCCATCGGCGTGCTTTGAAAGATGCGCCATGGTGATATGGGGTAATGCATCGCCGCATTCCAGAAAATTGCAGGAATTCAGCTTCATCAGGTTTTCGTAACCCCGTTCATTCTGGGCCAATAAAACGATGGCTTTTGGGTCAGGGTCCTGCGCCCCGGGCCTTGAAGCTGTTTCAAACTTTAGTTGAAGCTGACAGCCAATGATCGGCTGCACACCCGATTTTGCCACCGTTTCTGAAAATTCCAATGCGCCAAAGAGGTTGCCGGAATCTGTGACTGCCACGGCTGGCATGTGCCAATCCATACACATTTGCGGCAGTTTTTTGATCTCAATAGCGCCTTCAAGCAGCGAATATGCCGAGTGCAGGCGCAGGTGAATGAATCGCGGGGCAGTTTCCATTTTTCGAAACTATCTCAGTTGCGATAGTAGCGAAAGGGGGGGGGTGGGTTAAATTATGCTTGCTCAGGCGGGTATACTCGGGCTTGATTAAAAAAAGAATCAAACAATGGGGAAGCTATGGGACGTTTAACGACGCATGTGCTCGATACTGGGCTGGGTAAACCGGCCGAGGGCTTGCGCATTGAACTATATCGCCTTGGGGGGCCGCGTCAAAAACTGGTTGAAACGCGCACCAATAGCGATGGGCGTTGTGCCGCCCCGCTGCTGGATCACGACGCATTTGCACCCGGCGAATATGAGCTGGTGTTTCATGCAGGTGATTATCTTGACAGCACGGGCCAGGATTTGCCCTCACCAAAGTTTTTAGACGTAATTCCCCTGCGTTTCGGCATATCCGAGGATAGCGATTACCATGTGCCCCTGCTTTTATCCGCCTTCGGATATTCGACCTACAGGGGCAGTTGATGGGGGAAATACGGTTCCTTTTGAATGGTAATATGGTGGTTTTGGATACCCCCAACCCCACGGATACCCTGCTGGATTGGCTGCGTGATCAAGGTTTGACGGGTACCAAAGAAGGATGCAACGAGGGGGATTGTGGCGCGTGCACGGTGTCTGTTGGCACATTGCGCGGCGGGCGTGTTTCGCACCGTGCGCTGAATGCCTGCATCGTGTTTTTAGCGTTTCTACACGGCAAATCTGTGCGCACGGTTGAGGGGGTTTCAGCCCCCGATGGCCGCTTGCATCCAGTGCAGGCAGCGATGGTGGAATATCATGGATCACAATGCGGATTTTGTACACCGGGGTTTGTGATGTCGCTCTATTGTGCACACCGCAACGGGGCGCAGGATTTTGATGATGTGCTGGCAGGTAATCTGTGTCGTTGTACAGGTTACGCCCCGATTATGCGTGCAGCTAAAGCGGCGGCAAAGGCCCCGCAACCAGATTGGATCGAGGATGAAACCACGGATCTGCAAGCCATGAGCGGGGGCGGGGATATAACGCTTGATGGCGCGTTCTTGCCCGCCTTGCTTGATAGTTTTGCACAGTGGTATGCTGACAATCCTGACGCAACAATCATAGCCGGCGCTACGGATTTGGGGCTTTGGGTGACCAAGCTGATGCGCAATCTGGCGCCAAGTGTATTTGTCTATCGTCTGGCAGAACTGCAACAGACCGAAATAACCGCCAAGGGTATGCGCATCGGTGCGGGGGTGACCTTGACGCAATTGCGCGATGCGCTCACGGATCGCTATGCGGATTTTGCTGAAATGCTGCGCCGTTATGGCGCGGTGCAGGTACGAAATTCGGCGACGATTGGGGGGAATATTGCGAATGGATCCCCGATTGGTGATAGCGCTCCGGCCCTGATTGCGCTCGGGGCAACGCTTACCCTGCGACAGGACGCTAAACGGCGTGAGATTTTGCTGGAGGATTTTTACATATCTTATGGCAAACAGGACTGCAGAGCCGGTGAATTTATCGAGAGCTTATTTATTCCCGAGCAGCCCGATGTGTTGGCATGTTATAAAATCTCGAAACGTTTCGATCAGGATATTTCCGCACTGAATGGGTGTTTTAACGTGTGCGTTAAGAACGGCCAAGTGCATGCAGCCCGGATTGCCTTTGGGGGTATGGCCGCGATGCCAAAACGGGCTTTTGCGGTGGAAAACGCATTGCGCAATCAGCCGTGGAATATGGATACAATTACCAGCGCTTGTGCGGCTTTTGCCATAGATTACACCCCCATTGCCGATATTCGCGGCACGGCGCCGTATCGGGTGCGTACTGCGCAAAACCTGTTGCGCCGCTATTTTCACGAAAGCACAAACCCGTTGTCACAAACCCGTATCGTCGGGCGGCGCGTGCCATGAGTATCCCGAAATCAAACCCCCATGACAGCGCTGTAGCCCATGTTAGCGGCGTTGCGCGCTATGTGGATGATATCCCGCTGAAGGGGGCCGTACATTTGGCGTTTGGCCTGTCTACGGTTGCCCATGCTAAACTGGTGTCGGTGAACCTTACGGCGGTGCGTGCGGCTGACGGGGTGATTGACGTGCTGTTGGCGGCGGACCTTCCGGGGGTAAACGATGTTTCGCCCTCGGTGCATGACGAACCGATGTTGGCCATTGATACGGTGCATTTCGTTGGGCAACCCGTTTTTCTGATTGTCGCAACCAGCCACCGTGCGGCACGTCTGGCAGCGCAGCTTGGGGGGATCGAATACGCCGAGCTTCGGACAGTCTTGACGATTGATGAAGCGCTGGTGGCGGGCAGCAATTTTGAGACGCCGGTAACATTCGCCAATGGTGATGCAGATAGTGCGATGGCAGGCGCTGATCGTCGTGTCGCAGGTGCGATAGAAATCGGCGGGCAGGAACATTTTTATCTGGAAGGTCAAGCGGCGGCGGCAGTGCCAAATGAGGGCGATGTGCTTGTGCATGCCTCAACCCAGCACCCAACGGAAATTCAGCATAAAGTAGCGGCGGCCTTGGGCCTGCCCATGCATAGTGTGCGCGTTGAAACCCGCCGTATGGGCGGTGGATTTGGCGGCAAGGAAAGTCAGGCAAACGCCCTTGCTGTGGCCTGTGCGGTGGTGGCAATGCGCCTTAAGCGCCCGGCAAAAATGCGTTATGATCGCGATGACGATATGATTATCACCGGCAAACGCCATGATTTTTCAATCAAATATCAAGCCGGTTTTGATACATGCGGGCGTCTGCAATCGGTGATATTTGAACAGTTTGCCCGGTGCGGCTGGGCGCAGGATTTATCCCTGCCCGTGGCTGATCGTGCCATGTTGCATGCAGATAATGCGTATCATTTGCCCAACGTGCGCATCACCTCGCATCGTTTGAAAACCAATACGGTTTCCAACACCGCGTTTCGTGGTTTTGGTGGGCCGCAGGGGATTTTGGGGATTGAACGGGTGATGGATCACATCGCCCATGATCTTGGTGTCGATCCTTTGGCTGTGCGGCGGATTAATTTCTATGGGCCGGGGCGTGATATGACGCCTTATCATATGGTGGTTGAAGATAACGTCACCCCCGAGATCGTCGATGAACTGGTACAGACATCAAATTATGTAGCGCGGCGCGGCGAGATTGCAAAATTCAATGCTCAAAGTCCGATCCTGAAACGCGGCATAGCCCTGACACCGGTGAAATTTGGTATCGCGTTTACGCTGACACATCTCAATCAGGCCGGGGCGTTGGTGCATGTGTATTCTGATGGCTCTATCCACCTTAACCACGGCGGCACCGAGATGGGGCAGGGGCTGTTTACCAAAGTGGCGCAGGTTGCCGCAGAGGTTTTTGGCGTTGGGCTTGAAGTGGTAAAAATCACGGCAACAGATACGGGTAAAGTGCCCAATACCTCGGCAACGGCTGCGTCCTCGGGGACGGATTTAAACGGCATGGCTTGCAAAGCTGCCTGCGAGATCATTCGCGAACGCCTGGTTGATTTTGCCGTTAAAAATTGGGACATACCTGCGGATCAGGTGCATTTCAAGGATGGCATGGTTGAGGTCGGGGAGGTCTCGATGCCCTTTGCCAAGTTGGTAAATGCTGCGTATTTGGCACGCGTTCAGCTTTCGGCAACTGGCTTTTACAAGACCCCAAAGATCAAGTGGGATCGCAAGATAGGCAAAGGGCGGCCATTTTTGTATTTCGCCTATGGGGCCGCGGTCAGCGAGGTGATTATTGACACTTTAACCGGCGAAAACCGCATTTTGCGCACGGATATTTTACATGATGTCGGGCGCTCTTTGAATCCGGCACTGGATTTAGGCCAGATTGAGGGTGCCTATGTGCAAGGTGCTGGATGGTTAACCACCGAAGAACTGGTCTGGGATGACAAAGGCAAGCTCTGGACCCATGCACCATCGACCTATAAAATCCCCGCCTGTTCGGATCGACCGGAGGTTTTTAATGTTAAGCTGTGGGCGCGCGGGGAAAACCATGAGGATACGATCTACAAGTCCAAAGCCGTGGGCGAGCCGCCGTTTAACCTTGGAATATCGGTATTTATGGCCCTGTCAGATGCGGTGGCCTCTTGTGGGGCGACATACCCGGATATGGATGCTCCGGCGACACCAGAACGGGTTTTGCGCGCAGTTGATTTGGAAAAAGGCATCACATGGTAACGGGATTTGACATAGCCGAATTGCGCCACCATATTCGCGATGCCGGGGTGGTGGTACGCATTGTTGTGGCAGCGCATAATGGTTCGGCGCCTCGGGGGGCGGGGACCTCGATGCTGGTGAGCCACAACAAGCAGTTTGGCACCATTGGTGGCGGGGCCTTGGAACATAGGGCAAGCACAAAAGCGCGCGCAATGCTTGCCCAAGACGGGACATGGGTGCGCAGTTTTGATAAAGTGCCACTTGGCCCGTCGCTTGGGCAATGTTGTGGCGGCGCGGTCAGCTTGTTGTTTGA
This sequence comes from uncultured Rhodobacterales bacterium, assembly GCA_964429065.1. GTDB lineage: Bacteria > Pseudomonadota > Alphaproteobacteria > Rhodobacterales > Rhodobacteraceae > NORP23. Next base: position 5,429 of record CAYSAZ010000033.1, on the reverse strand, counting down.
GCGTTTTAGCCATGATGAGCTGCGCGTGCTTGCGGGCATAACCGATGTGTTCGCTCGCCCGCTGAAATCCGGTATTTCTGACATGCCGCTGCCCGTGTGTGCGCATCTGCGTGATATGCGTGCCGGGGGGGCAGTTGCAGATATGTCCATGCAAAACAATTGGTTGATTGAGCCGCTTCAGGTGGATCATCAACCTTTATGGATTTATGGGGCGGGGCATGTGGGACGGGCTTTGGTAACAACACTTGCCGGGCTGCCATTTGCAATAACCTGGGTTGATACGATGCGCACACGTTTTCCCGATGGTATCCCAAAGCACGTCGATATGTTGGTGGCCGCGAACCCTGCAGATGCGGTCAAACATGCGCCGGATGGGGCACATCATCTGGTGTTGAGCTATTCTCACGCGCTTGATTTTGAAATATGCCACCGCGTTTTGGCGCGGCGTTTTTCAGCGATTGGGTTGATTGGGTCAGATACCAAACGGACGCGATTTTTGAAACGGCTGAAAGCTGCCGGAGTTGATCCATCCCGCTTGATTTGCCCGATCGGCACGCCGTCTCTTGGCAAGGAACCCATGGCTATTGCTGTTGGCGTTGTCGCCGAATTGCTGCATAACCGTGTCATGAAATCACAAAACTTGGAGGTCCGTGCATGAACGATGCTTTGCTGGAAATCAACGCTCTTAGCAAAGGTTACCCCGGCGTTCAGGCCAATGATAACGTCAGTTTTTCGATCCAACCCGGGGAAATTCATGCGCTGCTGGGCGAGAACGGGGCTGGAAAATCAACCTTGGTAAAAATGATTTACGGTCTTGTCCGTCCTGACAGTGGCAACATGGTGCTGCACGGGATGCATTACATGCCCCATAAACCCAGTGAGGCACGAAATCTGGGCGTTGGCATGGTATTTCAGCATTTTTCCCTGTTTGAGGCGATGAATGTTGCAGAAAATATCACTTTAGGCATGGAAAACGCGCCGCCACGCACAGAACTGGCACAGAAAATTCGTGAGGTAAGCGCGGCCTATGGATTGCCGCTTGATCCTGACCGCCTGATCGGGGATTTGTCGGTTGGGGAACGCCAGCGCGTTGAAATTGTGCGCTGTCTTTTGCAAAACCCCAAGCTGCTGATCATGGACGAGCCAACCTCGGTTTTGACCCCACAAGAGGTGGAAACCTTGTTTAAGACCCTGCGCAAACTTTCCGCCGAGGGCGTCGCGATTTTGTATATCAGCCACAAGCTTGATGAGATCAAGGCGCTGTGTGATCATGCAACGGTGCTGCGTCACGGCAAGGTTGTGGCGACCTGTGTGCCGCGCGAAGAAACCGCGCGCTCTATGGCGGAAATGATGATTGGTGGCGCACTGGCCGCGCCAAAATCGCAAGCATTCAAACCGGGTAATACGTTGTTAGAGCTGGATAATCTGACACTTTCATCGCTTGATCCATTTGGCACCAGTTTGGCGCAGATTTCGATAAAGCTGCGCGCCGGCGAGGTTTTGGGCATTGGTGGGGTTGCAGGAAACGGGCAGGATGAATTGCTGCTGGCGCTCTCTGGTGAGCGTATAAGTGACGGTGGTATGATCCGCCTAAACGGCGTTGATATCAGCGGTTTTGGCCCAACAACCCGGCGCGCAGTCGGTTTATTGGCCGCACCTGAGGAACGGTTGGGCCATGCTGCTGCACCAGATATGAGCCTGACAGAAAATGCATTCCTAAGCGCGCATGTGCGTAAAAAATTGCATAAATCGGGTTTTATCGCGCGTGAAAAACGCGATAGTTTTACCCAGCAGATTGTCATGGAATTTGATGTGCGCACACCGGGGATCAGCAATGTTGCCAAATCCCTGTCGGGTGGGAATTTGCAGAAATTCGTGATTGGCCGCGAAGTGTTGCAAGCACCGCGCGTGTTGGTGGTCAACCAGCCCACATGGGGGGTTGATGCGGCGGCGGCGGCGGCCATCCGTCAGGCTTTGCGTGATCTGGCGGCCTCGGGGGCGGCGGTTCTGGTGATCTCGCAGGATCTGGATGAATTGATGGAAATGTCCGATACATTCGCGGTTTTGGCCGAGGGCAGACTTTCAACACCGCGTCCGGCAGCACAGTTTAACGTTGAAGAGATAGGGTTGATGATGGGCGGAGATCTACAGGCGGGGGGCGCGCATGTTTAGGTTGGAACCTCGAGCGCAGCCCTCCAATGTTATGCGGTGGTTAACGCCGGTGTTGGCGGTTGGCATCACCATGGTCATGGGCGGATTGCTGTTTGCAGCCATGGGCAAAAACCCGTTTGAAGCGATAAAAATTATATTCCTTGATCCGTTTTTCCATGAAACATTTGGCCCTTATTCGCGGTCACAATTGATGATCAAAGCCGGGCCGCTGATCCTGATTGCCGTCGGTCTTAGCATCGGATTTCGCGCAGGTGTGTGGAACATCGGGGCCGAGGGGCAGTTTGTTATGGGCGCGGTTGCCGGTGGGGCCGTGGGGCTGGCGCTTTACCCTGCCGACGGGGTTTGGGTGCTACCGCTGATGACAATTGCGGGCGCCTTGGGTGGCATGCTCTGGGGGCTGATTCCAGCGATTTTAAAGATCAAATTCAACGCTAATGAAATTCTGGTATCCCTGATGCTGGTTTATGTTTCTTACAACTTTCTGGCGGCAATGGTCACTGGGCCGCTCAAAAACCCTGACGGATACGGTTTTCCGGAATCGCGCAGCTTTACCAGCGTTGAGAGCACCCATCTGCCGATGATCTACGAGCCTTTGGGAATGCATGCCGGGGTGCTGGTGGCCTTGGCGGCTGTCATTGCGGCCTATGTGATGATGGAGCGGCATTTGCTGGGCTTTCAGATCAAACTGACCGGGCAATCGCCGCGCGCGGCCCGGTTTGCCGGGGTTAACCCCTCGGTGATTATTGCTGTTTGTCTGGGCATTTCCGGCGCGCTGGCAGGCATGGCGGGGCTGTTTGAGGTAACCGGACCTGCGGGAAAGTTGACTACAAATTTCCCGGTTGGATACGGTTTTACCGCCATTATCGTGGCGTTTCTGGGCCGTCTGCATCCCGTTGGTATCGTGCTGGCGGGGTTGCTGATGGCGTTGACCTATATTGGCGGGGAGCTGGCGCAATTGTCACTGGGTATTCCGGCGGCTGCGATTAGCGTCTTTCAAGGCATGATGCTGTTTTTCTTACTGGCGGTCGATGTTTTTGTGAACTACCGACTGGTATGGAAAAGGGAGATAAAATGATGGATTTCTCTAGCCTTAACTGGATATCACTGGCCGTTAGTCTGATTGCTGCCGCCACTCCCATATTGCTGGCCTCTGTTGGTGAACTGGTGGTGGAAAAATCCGGTGTGCTCAATCTGGGTGTTGAGGGCATGATGATCATCGGGGCCATTGCCGGTTTTGCGGTGTCGGTTGAAATGACAAGCCCATGGTTGGGGATGCTGGCGGCTATGCTCGCCGGGGCCGGGCTGGCGCTGATATTTGGGTTCCTGACGCAGGTTCTATTGTCAAATCAAGTCGCGACAGGACTGGCCTTAACTTTGTTCGGGCTTGGGTTGGCAGCACTGTTAGGGCAAAGCTATACGGGTATGAAACCGCCAAGCTCGCCGCGTCTGGATATCCCGGTTCTCAGCGATCTGCCGGTGCTTGGGGAATTGCTATTTCGGCATGATTTCATGGTCTATGGCTCGATTGCATTGGTGTTTGGTGTCTGGTATTTCCTAAATCGCAGCCGCGCCGGGCTGGTGCTGCGCGCGGTCGGGGAAAACCATGATGCGGCGCATTCTTTGGGGTATAATGTCGTGCTGATCCGCATGGGCGCGATTGCGTTTGGCGGGGCTTGTGCGGGGCTTGGCGGGGCCTATCTGTCGCTGATCCGTGTGCCCCAATGGAGCGAGGGGATGACGGCGGGCGCGGGCTGGATTGCGCTGGCAATTGTGGTCTTTGCCAGCTGGAAACCCTGGCGGCTGATCTTGGGGGCATATCTGTTTGGCGGGGTTACGATCCTGCAATTAAATCTGCAAGCATTGGGAATAGGGATTTCTGCGGCATATTTGTCGATGACACCGTACCTGATTACCATTATCGTGCTGGTTGTTATGTCGGCCGATCGACGGCGCGCCAGTATGAACGCACCCGCGTCGCTGGGGAAAATTTTTCACGCCTCACATTGAGGCAAAAATCGAAATGGGGAGACCTAAATGAAAAACTCAAAACTGCTAATTGCTCTACTGGCGTTAGTCATCATTGCCGCAGGAGGGTATTATTTCTGGAATGCGCAAAAAACGGATGAAGTATCATCAAGCGGTGTCAAAGCCGGATTTATTTATGTCGGCCCCGTGGGTGATCTGGGTTGGTCTTACGAGCATGACCAAGGCCGCCAGGCGGTTGAGGCCGCTTTTGGGGATAAGGTCGAAACGACGTATGTTGAAAGCGTACCCGAGGGTGCAGATGCCGCGCGTGTAATGACACAAATGGCGCTGGGCGGCGCTGATATCATTTTCACAACCTCTTTTGGGTATATGGATCAAACACTTGAAGTGGCCGCGAAATTTCCGAACGTGCGGTTTGAACATGCAACAGGTTATAAGCGTAGCGATAATGTTTCGACGTATTCGGCACGCTTTTATGAGGGGCGCCATGTTATCGGCCTGATTGCCGGACGTATGACCAAAACCAATACCGTTGGCTATATTGCCTCCTTTCCAATTCCCGAAGTTGTGCGGGGCATCAATGCGGCTTATCTGGCGGCAAAATCGGTTAATCCTGACGTAGAGTTCAAGGTTATCTGGGTCTACACATGGTTTGATCCGGGCAAAGAGGCCGATGCGGCTAATGCGTTGATCGAACAGGGCGCCGACGTGATTATGCAACACACCGACAGTCCGGCTGCGATGACAATTGCTGAAGAAAAAGGCATCATGGCCTTTGGGCAGGCATCAGATATGATGCAGTTTGGCCCAAATGCACGGCTTTCATCCATCATTGATAACTGGGGGTCGTATTATGTATCGCGCGTTCAGGCGGTCATGGATGGTAACTGGGAAAGCACGGACACATGGGATGGTATTGCCCCGGGCATGGTAGAAATCGGTGCGTTTTCAGACCGTATCCCTGCCGATGTTCAAGCCGAGGCACAAGCGGCGGCTGACGCGATTGCGGCAGGCACGTTGCATCCGTTTACCGGGCCGATCAACAAGCAAGATGGCTCTGTCTGGCTGGCTGACGGTGAGATCGCCGATGATGGTACGCTGGCTGGCCTGAACTTCTATGTTGAAGGTATCGAGGGCGAACTACCTGAGTAAGCCACGCATAATTAATACCAAAGGCCCGGCATTAGGCTGGGCCTTTATTATGTAAGCGGTGCAGTGATATCGTACCGGGCACAGATCAGGGTTTTCACTAAACTACTAAACTAGGTTAG